>WQXF01000082.1 GCA_009784985.1 Clostridia bacterium
AATGGTTGCGGGGGAGGGATTTGAACCCTCGACCTTTGGGTTATGAGCCCAACGAGCTGCCGGACTGCTCCACCCCGCGTCAACGCCGGATTAGCGGCGAAGAATATCATATGCCAAAGCGGTTCAAATGTCAAGCATTTGCCCAAATTTCTTTGTGATTTGGCTGCCCTATGGTATACTACGGCTATCCACAAAGATCGCGAGGGGTTTGAATGCAAAAGAAACGATGGCTGCTTGCGCTGGGATGCGTGTGCCTGTTGACCCTTTGGATTAGCCCCGCCGCAGCCGATGTCGATGCCGACATCGACCAAATCTTTCGCCGCGCCCAAACCGTGGGCGGCGCGGTGCTGGTGGCCCGGCACGGGGAGCTGGTGTACGAGCGCTATTATGGCTTTGCCAACGTAAAGGAACAAAAGCCGGTGCACCACAACACGTACTTCCGCGCGGCATCGGTTACCAAGTTTATTTCCGGCATCGGCGCCATGCGCCTGATCGAAGATGGCCTGCTGGACTTGGATCAGGACATCGGCCTGATGCTGGGCATGGACATCCGTAATCCGCGCCATCGCGATACACCCGTGACCCTGCGCCAGCTCATGACCCACACCTCGGGCGTGAATGATAACACCGGTTACACCCACGCCAGGGGCACGCTCCGGGCGTTTTTAGAGGAGAACCCCCGCCGCTACTTTTCCAGCCGGGAGCCGGGCAAAACCTTTGTGTATTCCAACTTTGGCGCGGGCATCGTGGGCGCGCTGATGGAGGCGGCCTCCGGGCAGAGCGTCAACGCCTACATGGCCGAGCACGTGTTTGCGCCCATGGGGATCGATGCGGCGTACAGCGCTTCGCTGCTGCGTTCGCCCTACGATGTGCCCTGCCAATACGAGGGAACCAGGGTGGACATATCGGCCCGGCGCGCGCTGTCCGCTGCGTACGAGGATTGGAGCGATCCCAACCGGCATTACCGCACCACCATCGGCGCCCTGTGGATCCGCCCCCGGGACCTACTGGACCTGATGAGCCTGATGTGCATGGGCGGCGAACTCAACGGCGTGCGCCTACTGGAACCCGAAACCGTGGCGCTTATGATCGCGCCCCAATCCGGCGTGGGCAGCGTAACCGGCAGAACCCACTACGGGCTGATGACCGCCCGCGTGGATAGCATACTGCCCGGCGTAACGCTCTACGGACACCAGGGCTCCTCCTCCGGCTTTATCACCAGCGCCTATTTTGATCCGGAAACCGGCTACGCATTTGTGCTGATGACCAACGGCGCCAGCCAGCGGCAGGATCGCCGCATCCACATGCTGGCGCGCAGGCTCATCACTTATACCTATCCGATGGTGGTAGGAAATTAAAATAGTTTTACCCGTCATTGCGAGCAAAGCGAAGCAATCCAGAGGCATGATCATATCAAGCTTTTCTGGATTGCTTCGTCGCTTCGCTCCTCGCAATGACGGGGTTAATATGCCTTGGCGAAGTACATTACAATATCCGCCTTTTGGCCGCAAACCACACAATCCTCCCCCACCGGCGTCTGATCAAAGGGCATATTGCGGCTGGTGGCGCTAAAGCGCTCCTTCACCGCGTTTTCGCAGGCGCGCTCGCCGCACCACATGGCCATGGCGAAGCCGGTTTTTACCTGCTCGCCCAGTTCCTCCATAGTCTTAACAGTAGCGGTGCGCTTTTGCTGGAAATCCAGGGCGATTTCGTACATGGAACGCTGGATGTCGTCCAGCAGCTTCGTTACGGCATCGGCCAGCCCTTCCATGGGCAGGGCCAGCTTCTCGTGGGTATCGCGGCGGGCGGCCATCACCTGGCCTGCCGCTATGTCACGGGGGCCGACTTCCAGGCGCAGGGGCACGCCCTTCATCTCCCATTCGTTAAACTTCCAGCCGGCGGAGTAGGTGTCGCGATCATCCAGCTCCACGCGGATGCCCGCGGCCACCAGCTTGTCGCGGATGTCGGCGCAAGCCTCCAGCACGCCGCCCTTGTGGGCCGCGATGGGCAGCAGCGCCACCTGGATGGGTGCGATCTTGGGCGGCAGCTTGAGCCCCCGCTCGTCGCCATGGGTCATGATCACGGCACCGATCAAACGGGTGGAGGTGCCCCACGAGGTCTCGTGCACATGCTTAAGCGTGCCATCCTTATCAAGAAACTGAACCTCAAAGGGCTCGGAGAAATTGGTGCCAAAGTTGTGGGAGGTACCGGCCTGCAGGGCCTTGCCGTCCTGCATCATGGCTTCCACCGAGTAGGTCGCCCGTGCGCCCGCAAACTTCTCTTTGTCGCTCTTTTGGCCCGCGTACACCGGCACGGCCAGCACGTTTTCGCAAAACTCCCGGTACACCTCCAGCATCAGCAGGGTCTCTTCCTGAGCCTCCTCGGCGGTGGCGTGTACGGTGTGGCCTTCCTGCCACCAGAATTCCGCTGTGCGCAAAAAGGGCCGGGTGCTCTTTTCCCAGCGCATCACCGAGCACCACTGATTGTACTTCATGGGCAGGTCGCGCCAGGACTGCACCCACTTGGCGTACATGGCGCAAAAGATGGTTTCGCTCGTAGGCCGGATGGCCAGGCGCTCGGTGAGCTTTTCGTTGCCGCCATGGGTCACCCAAGCTACCTCTGGCGCAAAACCCTCCACATGGTCGGCTTCCTTCAGGAGCAGGCTTTCGGGGATTAGCATGGGCATGGCTACGTTTTTGTGCCCGGTGGCCTTAAAGCGGGCGTCCATTTGCTGCTGGATCAGCTCCCAGATGCCGTAGCCGTATGGCTTGAGCGCCATGCAGCCCCGCACGGGCGTGTAGTCCATCAGATCGCACTTAAGCACCACATCGGTATACCATTGGGAGAAATCTTCTTCTCGAGGCGTCAAATGCTGTACGAATTCCTGTTGTTTTTCCTTTGCCATAGATAACACATCCTTTCATAAAAAAATCCTTCATCCCATAATGCTGGGACGAAGGATTGTCTTCGCGGTACCACCCGGCTTGGCGCATTGCTGCGCCCGCTTGGCGCCCGTAACGTGGGCAGACAGCAACGTTCTTAGCGTTGCGGCTGATGGGGTTCGGTTGCGTCCTTCCGCGCGCGCGCCTTGCAGCCGTGGGCACGCTCTCTGGGGCGCGGGATGGGGATGCTGGGCCCCGTCTTCGCCGGTGGGATATATGAATATGTTTGATATTATACGCGATGGAAACGAAATTGCAATAGGCATGCGTAAAAAACCTAAATCTTAATGCCTGATTCTTTCTTTTTGCCTGCCCCTTTGTTTGCCGCCAGCGCCGCGCCCATGCATATGGGCACGCATACAATGATGCCGTACGCATAACGGTACTCGGCATACACAGCCGAACCCAGCAGCGAAAGCCACAGGAACAACAGCGGTACAAAAGGCGGTAACAAGTCTCGCCGTTGCTTGTATGCGAGCAGCACAGCGGCCAGCGCCGCGGCCCACATCATCACGCCGATGCTAAACAGCATGGCTATGCCCGGCGTGCGTTGGCATCTGTATAGAATCCAGTTTGCTAGTTGGATATCCGGAATGCCGATCGAGTGTCGCTCTGCGCCAACGCTGTTGGGCAGCATCTCGAAAAGGGTGATAATGACGTATTCCGTTTCCGGATACCAATAACCGAGACTGCCACTCAATAAGGATTCTAAAAGAAGGCCAGGATACCGCCTCACCAATTGCAACCAGAACGATGCATAACGCCCCGGATTCGCGCGCAACGCCTCTTCGTCAACTTTGTGCTTTACCGGATCCGCGACCCTGGGATCATAGAGCTCAATCAGCCTTGAATAGGGGAGCACCTCACCAATGATCTCCTTATCTTCCTCCGAGAGCTGCGCTTCGCGATATACTACTACGCGGGCAATATGCTGCGCAGGGATAGACAAGAATTCCGATGTATCCCCTCGCTCCGGATGCAGTGCGCTTAACAACGGGCCTCGATAGATGCCTAGCAGCGCTAGCGTGGCCAGGCAGACCGCCAGGCTCCGCTTCCAATGGGCGCGGTAAAACCAAAGGAAGAGGGGCAAGGACAATAGGCAAACATAGAACCCGTTGTGCCGGAAGGTGCCAAAAAAGAAGAGTGTGACCACCAGCGCAACCAGCCGCTTCCAGGAAGCGAAAAAGGCTTTTGGCTCCCGGGCGCAGTCCATCCATTGGATTACCAACAGCAGGGTGACGGTGGCATGAGGAATATCCTTCCACATAATCATGCCCTGGGAGGGATGCATGGGGAAGAGCGCAAAAAGGGCATAGGAACCCCACGCTACCCAACGTGGCGCTCCCCAGCGGAAAAGCGCCGCACAGGCATAAGCGAAGGCCGCCGAAAGGCCCAGCATCTGCAGGCTGCTGTACAATGCAACGCAGGCCGGGGGCACGCCTAGCAGCGCGGTGATCCACACACATAGGGCAATCAGTGCAGTGTGCATTACCGGATGCGCATCGCTGAGAGGCCGTGTGCCCAGGGCCTGTTCCAGTTGTACCACCGAGTCGCTACTCATGCTTCCCGGAAAAAACGAAAGATAATAGGGCAGCCAGCAGATCAGGATGCCGATCCACAGTGCGGCGAAAAGCTGAATCCCGAGAAACCCGCCCGTACGCCGGTTGATTGGGGGTCTGCACCGAGCCCGCCCGGCGTAAGAAAAGAAAAGCACCAAGGGGATGTAGAACACCGATCCCATGCACAGCACGCGCCACATGAAACGCAGCATATTGCCCGACGAGCCGATGATGCCGGCGATCTTAAAGGTTGTGCTGATCTCCCTGCCCAAGATCGTGCATACAGAGAATACGGCGGCGGTCGTCAAAGCCGCCCACACTGCCCGCCTTTCGTTTACTTTGGCGGCGTACCGGTATCCCAACAGCACCAACAGGAATACCGCAACCCAGGCCAGGCTTTGCTCCCGTGTATTCTGGGCATCTGCCATGTAAAATAGGGCTTCGGCGGCCCCGTAAGCAAGTGGAGCCGCAAGGATTAATTTCGATAGGTGCAAGAAGCGCTTGTTGATGCGCATAATGTATTCTCCTTAGTACCAGTATTCATCATACGGGTATCTTAGCAGAAAACCTGTGGGCGCGCAAGGTTACTGTATCCCCCGAATGCTCCCAAACGGAAAGAACACCGCCCGCACATGGGACACAATCTGCTCCCGGCTCAACGGCCCCACCAAGTGGCTGTCGTTGGAGCTGGCCCGGTTATCGCCCAGCACAAAGTACTCGCCGGGTTGTACGGTGTAGTCCTCCATCGTGTACCTGGGGCGGTAGGTGATGTACGGCTCCTCTTGAATCTCGCCGTTTACGTACAAAAACCCGTCGCGTACCGCCACGGTATCCCCGGGCACGCCCACAATACGTTTTACAAAGTTTTCGTCCCGGTTGGGATAACGGCAGATCACCACGTCAAAGCGCTGGGGTTCGCCAAACAGATAATCAAACTTGGTGGTAAACATCACCTCGCTATTGGCAAGGGTGTCGTTCATCGAGTCGCCCTTCACCACAAAGGGTTCGAACACAAAGGCGCGGATCAGCAATGCCAGCGCCACCGCGCATCCCAGGGTGATCACCCACTCCAACAGCTCACGCTGCCAGCTCTTTTTGGGCTTTTTTCTTTTTTCTTTTTTTGCTTTGGTGGTTTCCATAATGTTTTCCTCCATCTTTCATTTAATTATAGTGCTGCGCCTGCGATGGGTGCCAGTGTTATGATCAGCCCACAGGTTGCGGATAGCCACAGCTTGGGCGTCCATATAAATCCTGTTGGCTGCGCACATAGCGCCTGGCCCGCCACGGCTAGGGCTTCTTTCTCACGCACCTTATCCCAAATGCCGGACAAATGCTCCTTCATTCCCATTCCTCCTTTATACGCCGCAAAACCTTGCGAATGCGGTGCAACGTTATTTTTACTTGAGCGGCTGAAACGCCCAGTTCGTTTTCGATCTGCCGGTAGCTTGCCCCCTCCAGCGCATAGGCCTTGAGCATGCGTTGCTGATGCTGGGGCAGGCGTTCTACCGCTGCGTACAGGGTGTGGCTGTACAACCGGCGGATGGTTGCGTCCTCTGGAGAATCCTTGTCATCCCCTTGTGGGGGAGCTGCGCAAAGCCTGTGATCCCCCCGCCTGCGCAGCAGGTCGATGCTTTTGTGCCGTGCAATGGCCGCCACATACGCTTGAAAGGAGAAGCGGGGCTGATACCGAAACCGATGGATGTACAAGTCGGCAAAACAGTCCTGGGCTACATCCTCGCTTAGCGCTCCGTCTTTTAGGATGCCGTATGCTGTGCGGCGCGCCACCGGCCAGTACGCTTGCACCAAGGCCTCAAAGGCTTCATGATCACCGGCGCAAACCCGCGCCATCAATTCCGCTTCGTTTTGCACAGGTTCCCTTCTCTCGTACGAGTTCACCTGTATCATCGCATGTTTTTTGAAAAAGTTACAGGGGTTTTGAAAAATTTTTGCGGGCGTGGTATACTGCATACCGTCCCATACAGAATGGAGGAGCATAACACATGGATGACCCGAAAATGATCACCCCGGAAGAGACCATACTCCGTGCCCTGAGCGCCCACATGAAGCTGCCGCCCACCCAAACCGATGCGGTGGTGAAATTGATCGACGAAGGCAATACCATCCCGTTTATCGCCCGGTATCGAAAAGAGCAAACCGGCGCGTTGGACGATCAGCAGCTCCGGGAGCTCAGCGAAAAGCTGGCCTATTTGCGCAACCTAGAAAAACGGCGGGCCGAGATTGGCGAGGCGCTGGCTGCACAGAACGTAACCGACGAGGCCGTGCTGGCTTCCCTGGCCGCTGCCGCCACTCTTGCCGAATTAGAAGACGTATACCGGCCCTACCGGCCCAAACGCCGCACAAGGGCCACCATCGCCAAAGAACGGGGTTTGGAACCCCTGGCTGATCGGCTGTGGCTGCAAGTGCCTGCCGACGATCCCGAAACGCTGGCGGACGCCTATATCGATGCCGAGAAGGGCGTAAACGATACTGCCGAAGCCCTGGCGGGGGCGCGGGACATATTGGCAGAGCGCATCTCCGACGATGCCGAGGCCCGTGGCGCCCTGCGCCGCTTAGCCTGGCGGGAGGGGGTGCTCACCTCTAAGCAAGCCAAAGAAGAGGATTCTGTATACCGGCTGTACTACGCTTTTAGTGAGCCGGTATCCCGTTTGCCCGGCCATCGGATATTGGCCATCAACCGGGGCGAGCGCGAGGAGTTTTTGAAGGTTTCGGTGGATATACCCCAAGAATCCGCCCTGCGTGCCCTCCATCTTGCCTTTGTGACCGGCGAAAGCCCAATGTCGGTTCAAGTGCGTATGGCCGCCGACGATGGGTGGGACCGCCTGATTGCCCCCTCCCTGGAGCGGGAGTTGCGCGCCACCCTTACCGAACGTGCGTCCGAGGGCGCCATTCGGGTGTTTGCCGCCAACCTGCAGCAACTGCTGATGCAGCCGCCCGTAAAGGGCCGGGTTACCCTGGGCGTTGACCCCGGCTTCCGCACCGGCTGCAAGCTGGCTGTGATAGACGGCAACGGCAAGGTGCTAGAAACCGGCGTAGGCTATTTTACCTTGGAGCACCACAATATCGGCCAGGCCGAAAAGCAGGTATCCGGGCTGATCCGCAAGCACAACGTGACTGCTATAGCCATCGGCAACGGTACAGCCTCACGGGAGAGCGAACGCTTTATTGTCAATATATTGGGCAGTCTGCGCGATCAGGGATACGACTGCGCCGCTTACATGATCGTGAACGAAGCCGGCGCCTCGGTGTACTCGGCTTCGAAGGTTGCTGCCGACGAGTTCCCCCAGTTTGATGTAACGCTACGAAGCGCCGTGTCTATTGCCCGCCGCATGCTGGATCCCCTGGCCGAGCTGGTGAAAATCGAACCCCGTTCCATTGGCGTAGGGCAATACCAGCACGACATCCCGGTTGCCCAGCTGGACGAGGCGCTGGACGGCGTGGTGGAACGCTGCGTGAACTTGGTGGGTGTGGAAGCAGCCACGGCATCGGCCGCGTTGCTCAAACGGGTGGCCGGTATCGGCCCCGCCCTGGCTCAAAACATTGTGGCCTATCAGTTGGAAAATGGGCCGCTACAAAGCCGCGCTCAACTCAAAAAAGTGCCCAAGCTGGGCCCCAAGGCATTTGAACAATGCGCGGGTTTTCTGCGCATCACCGGCGGCAAACAGGTGCTGGACGCTACGGGCGTACATCCCGAATCCTACGCTGCCGCCCAAGCGCTGCTGGAAGCCTGCGATTATTCACTGGCCGATGTGCGCGCGGGAGCCATTGGCGAGTTGCCTGACCGGGTCAGCGCCCAGGGCGAATCCACCCTGGCCCAGCGCTGCGGCGTAGGCATCCCCACCCTGCGCGATATCGTACGCGAGTTGCTCAAGCCGGGCCGTGACCCCCGCGACGAGCTGCCCCCGCCCTTGCTGCGCACCGATGTATTAGATATGGAAGACCTGCAGCCCGGCATGAAGCTGGCCGGAACCATACGCAACGTGATCGACTTTGGCGCCTTTGTGGACATTGGCGTCCACCAAGACGGCTTGGTGCACATCTCCCGGCTTTGCGACCGCTTTGTGCGCCATCCCAGCGAGATCGTAAAGGTGGGCGACGTGGTGGACGTATGGGTGGTGGAGGTGGATGTGGCAAAGAAGCGTATTGCCCTTACGATGGTGGAGCCGAAGTAAAAGAGAGATCATCATGCAAAGCGGTCAATTTTATGATCGCTTTTTTATTGCTTTTTGCCTGTTGACAGATTTTAAGCTGCCATGCTATAATTCATCATGCTAACGAGCTAAAGCGATAAAGAAAGAAGGCTTCACAATGAAAAAGGTTATGATTTGGGCACTGGTACTCGCACTCACATTGGGATTGGGCGCTGGCGCGCTGGCGGATGGTTCACTGGCGGCGATCCAAGAAAAAGGCTATCTGATCATGGGCCTGGACGACAGCTTTCCCCCCATGGGTTACCGGAACGAAGACAACGAGATCGTGGGTTTTGATATCGACTTGGCCAAGGCAGTAGCCGAGCTGCTGGGTGTGGAACTCAGGCTTCAGCCCATCGAGTGGGCGGCCAAGGAGTTGGAGCTGGATACCCGCAACATCGATTGTATTTGGAACGGCATGTCCCGTACGCCCCAGCGTGAGATAGACATGGCACTGTCCATGAACTATATGGGCAACGCGATGGTGCTGATGGTGAGCGACCCGGCCATTGAGTCCATGGCCGATCTGGCCGGTAAGTCCCTGGCGGTACAGGCCGGTTCCTACGCGGAGAAACTGTTGGCGGGCGACGAATATGTTGATTATGTGGCCGCGCTCAGCGAGACGCTTTCCTTTGAGAACTACCTGATGGCCGTGATGGATCTGCAGAACGGCAACGCGGACGCTGTCTTCATCGATCTGGTGGTGGCCGACTTCCTGATCACCGGCGTGGGCGACGACTCCCTGTTCACCACCGGCAACATGGAAGACGATGTCTTCTGCATCGGCTTCCGCAAGGACGATATCGAACTGCGTGACGCCGTAAACGAGGCATTGCTGGTGCTGGCCAAGAATGGCACGCTGGAAGCGATCTGCACCGAGTGGTTTGGCGGCAACGTATCGCTGGTAACGGCGGAATAAACCGTAATGGAAAATTGATCATGGAAAGTGGAAAATGAGGAAACGACATTTTCCACTTTCCGTTTTCCATTTTCCATTCATAAATAGGAGAATCGTATGGATTTCAAATACTTCAACGATCCCGAGCGGTTGCTCAAGCTTGTCTCTCTTTTTCTGGAGGATGGCGTGGGTGCGACGTGCTCCATTTTTGCGCTTACACTGATGCTCTCGCTACCGCTGGGTTTGGTGGTGGCGCTGGGGCGCATGTCCAAGATGCCGCTGAGCCGGTGGCCGGTGTCGTTTTATATCTACTTCATGCGCAGCACGCCGCTGATGCTGCAAGTGATGTGCATCTATTTTTTGCTGCCCCAGATACTGCCGTTTAAGATGGATCGGTACTGGGCGGTGATCTTTGCGTTTGCGATCAACTACGCCGCCTACTTTGCCGAGATATTCCGCGGCGGCATTCAGGCCGTACCCATCGGCCAGCGTGAGGCCGGCCGCGTGTTGGGCTACACCCGCGCCCAGGTGTTCATGCGCATCGTGTTGCCCCAAACGGTAAAGCACGTGATGCCCGCCGTTACCAACGAGGTGGTCACCCTGGTGAAGGACACCGCCTTGGCCAGCACCGTAGCCATCACCGAGATCATGCTTACGGCCAGGCGGCAGGTGAATGCCAATTACACCGTGGAGCCATACCTAATGGCCATGATAATTTATCTGGTTTTAAACGGCGTGGCGAGCCAGCTTTGTAAGCTGGCGGAGAGAAAGCTGAATTATTATTGATTGATGGAGATATCGAAAGCATGCTAAGAGCGGAAGGGATCCAAAAAAATTTCGGTGCGGAGGGTGTGCTCAAGGGCATCTCCTTGCAGGTAAATAAGGGCGAGGTGGTGGCGCTGATCGGCCCCAGCGGATCGGGCAAGAGCACGTTGCTGCGTTGCCTGAACCAGTTGGAGCGTGTAAACGGCGGCGCGATTTATTTGGATGACCTGTGTATGTGCAGCACCGAAAACGGCCGCGTACAGTACGCCCCTGAGGCTACGCTGCGGCAGATCGCCCTGCGGATGGGCATGGTGTTTCAAAGCTTTAATCTATTTCCCCACATGAGTGTGCTCAAAAACCTGATCGACGCGCCGGTGCATGTGCAGCGTGTGCCCAAGGGCAAGGCCATCGAACGGGCGCGGGCGCTCCTAGACAAGGTGGGGCTGGCGGACAAGGCGGATCAGTACCCCCACCAGCTTTCCGGCGGCCAGGCCCAACGTGTGGCCATCGCCCGGGCGCTGTGTTTGCAGCCGGAGATACTGTGTTTTGACGAACCCACCTCGGCCCTGGATCCTGAGTTGACCCAAGAGGTACTGGCCGTGATGCGGGGCTTGGCTGCTGAGCGCATGACCATGGTGGTGGTGACCCACGAGATGGGTTTTGCGCGGGACGTGTCCCACCGCGTGGTGTTTATGGAAGACGGCGATGTTGTGGAAGAAGGGCCGCCATCGGCGGTGTTTGCGTCCCAGAATCCTAGGACAAGGCAATTTGTCGGGAAGTGAGCAGTTGGACGAGGTGGCATACACATGAGCAAGATAATTACTCTCGATAATTTTGATAAATTCATAAGCGGATCATGGGATTATGATCCAGAAAAAAAGATACATTCCGGATTGTTTCTCTGTGCCCCAAATGCCGACATCGGCGGAGGGAGAATCCCCATTGAAGAGATTGATGTCTTAAAAAACTACCCCCAGGCAGATACCCTTACCATTATGGGCCTGACACAAAAAACCTTTGAGTACTTTATTCATACCTATGGCAAACAATTAAGGGCCATAAGGTTTTTTAAGAACAAAATGGTGGAAGATTGGTCTTTGTTGGGGGAGTTGCCTCATCTGGAATTTGTTCATTTCTTTGCCAATCAAAGAATCACAAAGTTATGGGATATGCGCCGCAATGATGCATTAACGGGATTGAGCATTTCTGATTTTTCAAGGCTAAAATCCATAGCCGGGATCGAGCGCGCACCCGGTTTGCAGTCATTTGCAATCGGCAATGCCATTTGGTTAACGATGATGGTCGAAACCCTTCAACCGTTGGCAGGGACAAAAATCAAGCATCTTGATTTTTCAGGAAAGAAAATAGGAAATGATGATCTATCGTTTTTGCTGGAAATGAAGGATTTAGAGAGATTTGATTTTCCGTTGAAACTATTCACAACAGAGCAAGTGGCATGGATTGTTGCCAATAAGCCGGGCGTTACCGGGCGCGGATTAAGGCCAACCTTCGAATTTATGGGATACAATGAAGAAACAAAAGAAATGGACATTCCGACTGTTTGTGTGATAGGGAAAAGAAAACCAATGTTGCAAATTTCAACGCAAAGCGAAAGAATCAAAAAATACACAGATGCATTTTACCGGCTTGTAGAAAAATACAAAGGAGTTCCCTATCAAGTTGCTTTTCCCTCAGCATAGATATAGAAAAAGCTATACAATTCCGTTAGAGGGAGACGATAAACGATGACACAAGTGAACATTCGCATGGACGATGTTTTAAAAAACCGCGCCGATGCGCTCTTTAAGGAGCTGGGCCTCAACATGACGACGGCTATTACCATGTTCATTCGCCAAGCGGTTCGCCAGGGGGCTATTCCTTTTGAGGTTGCGATCAAGGAGGACCCGTTTTACACCGAATCGAACATGCGTGTACTACGAAAAGCCATACAGGATGCAAATGAAGGGAAACTGACCGCTCATGAACTGATTGAGGATTAACCGATGGAAAAGCTATGGACGGACAGAGCATGGGAGGGCTACCTCTATTGGCAAACCGACTGGTTTACCGCGTAGAGGGCGGAGTGCTAATTTTGGCCGATTGCCGAAGCCATTATGGCGACAAATGACCCCCGCAACCCGCTTCACGGCGGGATCAGCCCATCAACAAACCCACGTCAGGCGGCGTGGGTTTTCCATATAGAAGGAAAAGGGGGATTGAAAAATGCTGATTGAAAGACTGAAAAAAGCGTGAAGAAAGCCTTGGCCATCTTCTTCATGTTCTGTGCTGCACAGGTCAGGAAACATTGCTCACTGACGTTGGCAATGCCCACCATGC
>WQXF01000083.1 GCA_009784985.1 Clostridia bacterium
CCCACGAAGCGGACCTGCTTAAGATCACGGTGAGCGACGATGGCATCGGAATGCCGCCGGATAAAGTCGAAGGCATCCTGCGCGCGCCCCCCGGCAAAACAGGCATCGGCCTGCGCAACGTGCACGAGCGCATACAGCTCACCTGCGGCCGGAACTACGGCCTGCGGGTGGAAAGCGTGGAAGACGAAGGCACCACGGTCACCATCCTATTGCCTGCTAGCCTGGAGGGAGAGCGATGAAAAAGCCCTATGTGGTAGCCGTTTTGTGCGTAGTACTCTCGGCAGCGCTGCTGGTGTGGGGTTTTGTATGGCCGGATGCCGGGGAAGAAACACCCGCGCCCGTATTTGCCATGGCGCTCACCGAAGACAGGGGCACGGCCATCATGCAGTTTAAGCAAGGCGCCCAAACCGCCGCCGATGAATTGGGCATCACCCTTTCCATGTACACCACCGAAGAAAATGCCCCACCGGACGCCCAGCTTCAAGCTTGGCTCAACGATCTAGAAGAGGTAAGCGCTCTGATTCTGCCTGCTTGCGGCATAGAGACCATCGAAAAAGCCTCGGCGCTGGCTGCACACAAGCGGATTCCGATGGCATTGGTGGGGCAAGAGGCTGCCAACCCCAACGCTTGCGTATACTACAACCGGTTGGATCAGGGCCGGGCGCTGGGCGAAGCCATCCTGGCAGCAGGAGCACAAAATGTAGCGGTATACGCTGATGCACAGGCCGAAACGCAAAAAACCGGCGCCCTAGAAATCATCGGCGAACCAACCTACTACTACGTAGGTGATCCCACCGATCCGGGCTGGGAGGCGCCTCCGGAGGATACCCACGCGCTGGCCCTTACGCCGGAGTGGGGCCGGGCGTTGGCTCAGTGGGGCGCGGGCCCGGTTTGGACCGTGGATCCCGGAGACGACCGGATCGCACTGCTGCAAAGCGGCCGGATCGCCGGGGTGCTGATGGACATGCCCTTTGCGCTGGGGTATCTGGCGGTATCCACGGCATATGAACTGTCCATGGGCAAAGAAACGCCTCCTATGGTATTTGCCCCCAGCCGGGTGGTGATGCCGGAAACCATGTACCTTGCGGAAAATATCAAAGTGATGTTTCCATTGCTGCAATAAAAGCAATAAATGCAACAAATGCGAAAGGATAAAGACAGGATATGCTGCGAAAGAAACTTAAAAAGCCATTCGCTCTCTCCATTATTCTTGCGATCACCATTCTGTTGATCCATGTTGTTTCCGCGCTTACTTTGGACAAGTCAATAGAATATAAGAGCGTTCCATTCCATTCAGCAAAAGTGCCGACGGAGTTGCACGGATACACCATCGCTTTTATTACCGATACCCACGCCATGACCGCCCAGGAACTCGAAGTAGTTGTGCAAGAACTGAACAGATTGCAGCTGGATTTGTTGATCCTCGGCGGAGATTTCCCCTCAAGCCCAGGAGCGCCTCAACGCTCCATGGCAGTGTTATCAAAGGTTGTGACCGCCGATGGCATCTACGGAGTGGAAGGGAATCACGATCATTATGTAGACTTGTTTGCAGCCATGGAACAATACGGTATGATTCCATTATCAAACAGCGGCGACCGTGTGCGGGAAGGCTTTTACTTGGCGGGCGTTGAAGATCTTTGGAATCGACATCCTGACATCGGGAAAGCCACGGAAGGAGCACAACTAGACGACTTCATCCTGCTAATCGCGCACAACCCGGATGTTACCATGATGCAGGACACAACGTCGGCTGATTTGGTTTTGAGCGGGCATACCCACGGCGGCCACATAACTTTCTTGGGCATATGGGCTCCCAACCTAACGCTGCGAAATACCATCACCGGTTACGGGCAGCGGTTTATGTTGGGATGGGGGGAATCTGGCGATGGGGTGCCTGTTTATGTAAGCAAGGGTACCGGGCATTTGGCTGGCATTCCAAGGATTTTTGCTCGCCCGGAGGTTGTTTTGATTACACTGTACAGTGATTAAGGAGGATTCAATGCAAATGCGCCGTGCCCTTTGCGTTTTTTTGCTGCTATGTTTGTTCTGGCCCACAAGCGCCTTGGCCTACCGGCTACCCCGGATCGGCTTATTTGTATACAACGCGGAAGACGCCTTTATGCAAACCGTGTGCGCGCGGGTTTTAGAAGTCGCCCAGGGCCGGGCCCATGTGACCCTGATGGACGGCGCAAACTCGCAGATCCTGCAGAACGATCAAGTGTACCAAATGCTGCGCGAGGGTGTGGACGCGCTGATCATCAACCCGGTGGACCGCACCACGGCGGTGTACTTGACCCGGGCGGCCATGCGGTATCAGGTGCCGGTGGTGTTTATCAACCGCGAGCCACTATACGAAGACCTTGTGCTGTACGACAGAGCCTATTATGTGGGCAACGACCCCAGGGAGTCGGGCACCATGTCCGGCCAGCTGATTGCCGACTACTTTAAGGCCCACCCCGAAGCCGACAAAAACGGTGACGGCATCATCCAATACGTGATGCTCAAGGGGGAACCAGGTCATCAGGATGCTGAGCTGCGTACCATCTACTCCGTAAAAGCCCTGGAAGCGGCAGGCTTTGAGGTGCAGAACCTGGTGGAGGAACCGGCCATGTGGGTACGGGCTCTAGCGCAGGAAAGGATGTCCCACATCATTGCATCCTACGGCAACCGGATCGAGTGTGTGCTGTCCAACAACGACGAGATGGCCTTGGGAGCCATTGACGCACTAAAGGCGGCCGGTTACTTTACCGAAGGAAGATTTATGCCCGTGGTGGGCGTGGACGCCACCGCCCAAGCGTTAGAAGCGCTCAAAGAAGGCACTCTGCTGGGCACGGTGCTCAACGACGCTATCAACCAAGGCAACGCCATCCTGCTGCTGGCAGTGGCCGCCATTACCGGCGATTTTTCCGACTATCCCTACGAAATCGTGGACAACCACTACGTGTGGGTGCCGTATCGCATTGTGACTGCAGATACTATTCACTAGCGCCAAGCTGTACAGGATCATCCTGCAGCAAACGAAGCTCCCGCAGCATGCTTACCGCCAAGGGAAACGCCAGCATAAAAAACAGCACGTCGGCCACGGGCTGGGCAAAGATGATGCCGTCCAGCCCAAATAGGGGCGGCAGCGCCAGCACACAGGCCGTAAGGAACAGCCCTTGCCGCCCCATGCTCAGCACCGTGGCTTGTATCCCCCTACCCAGGGATTCAAACAGCATATTGATCAGCAAACCCCACCCCACCAGCGGCAAGGTGAGGGCCTGGGCGCGCATCACCCGGGCGCCGATCTGTGACACCAACAGGTCGCTGTGCAGCGCCGAGGCGATAGGTGTGGCAAAAACCGATAGCAGCAAACCGCTCAACGCCATAAACACCAAGCTAGTGCGCAGCGCAAAGTGATAGGCCTCGCGCACCCTTGTATACCTGCGCGCGCCGTAATTGTAGCCGGATACCGGCATGTACGCCATAGCAAACCCCAGGAGAATCGAAAAAATCACCCAATTGAACCGCCCCACGATGCCTAGGCCCGCGATGGCCTCGTCGCCGTAATTCCGGGCCGCATAGTTGATCAATATGGCGGATACGGCGCCCAGTATGTTGCGCAGAAAAGTGGGGATGCCGATTCTGCTCACCTGGGCGTACAAACTGCGCCGGGGCGTAAAGTTGCGCAACGAGATGGAAAGCAGACTGCGCTTGCGCACATAAAACGATACCAGTATGCACATGCTCACAAACTGGCAAAGCACCGTGCCGATGGCCGCGCCGCGCACGCCCCAACCCAAGGTATAGATCACAATGGGATCCAGTGCGATATTCAGCAACGCCCCCGAAACCATACCCACCGTGGAAAACACCGCGTTTCCTTCGGCTCGGAGGCCATTGTTCACCACAAAACACACCGCCACAAAAGGCGCGCCCAGCAGCAGCACCCCTGCATAATCCAGGGCCAGGGGCAGCGCGGTTTCGGTAGCTCCCAACATCAGCACCAGGGGCTCCAAAAAAACGGTGCCGACAATCAGCAGGCAGGTACAAACCAAGATGGCGGTATACATGCAGGTAGAAAGCACCCGCTTTGCCTCATCCTGGTTGCCTTGGCCCAGCAAACGGGAGATGTAACTGCCCCCGCCCATGCCAAAGCCCATGCCCACGGCCTGTATCACAATAAATAGCGGCCCCACCAGAGCCACAGCGGCGGTGGCCTCTTTGGCCACATCGGGCAATTGGCCCAGAAAGTAGGAATCGGCCATCACATACAAGGATTGCACCAACATGGCGGCGATGGAGGGAAGGGCCATGTGCAAGATGACCTTTGGAACCGGCCAAAGGGCCATTCGTTCGATGGCGCGTCGGTTGCGATTTGCCATTTGCGTTACACTTCCATACATGCATAATCAATGTCATGCCCCAGTATGATGGCTGGGCGAGGGCTTGTCAAGCGTTTTGCCCCCGCTCCAGGGCAACAGCATTTGAAAATAATATTTACCAAGTCTTGATTTCTTGTACTTCGTCGCTTAGAAATCCCCCGCCACTGCGGTGGCCCTCTCCTCAATTCGCCATTGTCGCGCTGTGGCGCTCTGTGGCTCATTGGCCTTCCGCGCCGTCTCATCGCGCCACTGGCGCGACGGCGCTTCGGCCCCCTTTGACAAGGAGGGCAAGGGGGTTTTTTCAAATTTTCGTCCTTAACCCCTACCTCCCTTGTTAAAGGGAGGGGAACCGCCGCAGCGGTGGAGGGATTCTGCACGACAGCTTGACGAATAATAGGAGTGTTGGTAAAATTTATTTTCAAATGCTTTTGCCCTACCCCCGTTCCCTAAGCGTAACCCGCACCGCATCCCCCGCCTGCTTGCCGATCTTCGCCCGTATATCCTTCCGGATGCCGATGATATAACACACCGACCCATCCGGATTTTTTACGCCCATGTTCACCGCGCTGCCGTCATAAGGTTCGCCATCAAAGGTAGCGTGGACTTTCGCGCGCCCTTTGCCAAATTCCGTTTTGATGTCAAAGGGCAGCGCCACATAAGCCCCGTCTTGATCGGGCGTCTTTTGAATGACGGCATCAAATTCGTATATGTTTTTACTCATTAAAGCATCATCCGGCTCACTGATTCGATCCTTTGCGATGGGCCCGCCATATCTTTGGAGGAAATGCGGGACACCGCCTCGCCCCTTTCCGAAATGCGGTATTGGGCGCCCCAAACGATAACGCAAGGATCATCGCTAAAGTTACATTCGGTAACGGTTACCATACCGGGCGACGCGCCGGTGACAAAAAAGCTATGCCCTTCAATCCGCACATAATCGCCAACCTTCAGCGTACCCCAGGCCGCGGGCGACTCTAAGGTCTTCCAGCCGTAACCATCGTATGGTTTGGCGCCAAAGATGTCCCGGGCTACAGCCATCGCGTACCCCACGCATTGAATAAAAGAGAATTCTTCCTGATCAATGTTCAGATAAGACTGCCCCTCGTAATGGACGTACGCGCTGTAGCTGGAGTTGTTGCAAATCGTGGAGCCGATGCCCATTTGGGGGGTGATTTCACTGATCTCCCGATGCCTGCCGTTTTGGCAAGGCACTCTAGTAATGCCGTCGGGGTCATTGGAGTTGCCTACAAAATGGTTCCAATAGGCGCCGGTAGGGTATTTCTCTTGCAACCAACCCAGGTTGGCATGCACCCACTCTTCCTTGCCTTGGGACGACCGAATCGGGCGCCTCCCATCCACCTCGGTAAAGGTAATGGTGAGCGTATCGGCTGGGCCCACAGTGTAGCTCTTTCCGTCGGGGGGCTCCAGCAGTTTGACGGTAACAACACGATCACCGGTCACATCCATGTTGTAGTACCCGCCCATGGCCAGGGGTGTGCTTCGCGCCTTGTTGCGGATATAAAAATCCCGCTCAACGGTACGCTCCTTGGCCGCGGTAAGATAGTTGGAGCCGTTGACCAGGGCATGTACGATCACGCCCTGCCTGGACATGTCCTGCAAGGTATGGGTGCCCGAGGTTTTTTTGGTGTTGACGATATCCAGCTCCGGGTCACTCACAGCTATTCGCACATGGATATGCCTGGTGGACTTTGGATCCCAATGATCCGCCAACACCGGCACGGTAAAAGATTCGTTCTCTTGCACGGTGATTTCGCTTTGCGCAAACTGCACCACCACACCCAAACCTGTGCCGGCACCTTGAATCCCTTCGGCAAAGGCCTGGAGCGTCTGCTCGTTTTTGTGCGCAAACATCAGCACGCAGCAAAAGGTGAGCAGCAACGTAAAACAAAGCAGGTTCATCCGTTTTCTTTTGTTGATGCGTGCCATTTTCTTTTTCACCACCTCTTTCGTATGATCGAAAAAGTCTTTTGCGCGACATTTTTCTTGCGAATATAATACGATAATATTTCGAAAATTGCAATAATATTTCGAAATATTTAAGAATTGTATCTTTTTACGTCAGGACGCGCTCAAAAAGCCCCTCTGCAAGCAAGAAGGAGCAATTCACAAGGCAAAGTGCGTAGATATGTGATTTCTAGTAGGGGGCGATGCCTTCATCCCCCCGCACGCTTCGTGATGTTATCAGGTGCCGCGGGCCGATGCGTCCATCCACCCCACAACCGCCTCCATCACCCGCACCGCCTCGTGCAGCATGGGCTCGGCCTCCAGCCTGGCATCACGCAATATCAGGCTGGGCGGCGTTTGGGGCGAAAGGCTCAGCCGCTTGTCCGTGGCGTGGAGGGCCGCAAACAGCCGTGCGCCGTCGATTTGGGCATGGGGCGAAAACTTCATCACCAACTGGCCCGTGCGGCGGATCACACTCTCGATGCCCAGGCTGGAGCACATGGCCTTTAGGTGGGCGATGGCCACCAGGTTGATCACCGGCTGGGGCTCATCACCAAAACGGTCCACCAGTTCCTCCTCTACATCGGTGCGGGAAACCCGATCCTCGATGGCGGCGATGCGCTTGTATATCTCGATGCGCTGGAACTCGCCGCGCACGTACTCGGCGGGCAAAAAGGCATCGACTTGCAGCTCCACCTTGGTCTCGATATCCACGGTCTCCCCCATCTCCCCGCGTATCTCGCGCACCGACTCCTCGATCAACTTTACGTACATATCGTAGCCCACGGCGGCAAGCTGCCCGCTCTGCTCGGGCCCCAGGATATTGCCCGCGCCCCGCAACTCCAAGTCACGCATGGCGATGCGGAAGCCGGAACCGAACTCCGTAAACTCACGGATGGCCTCCAGGCGCTTTTGGGCTGTTTCGGTAAGCACTTTGTTAGGGCGCACCGTAAGGTAGGCATAAGCCAGGCGGTTGGATCGGCCCACCCGCCCCCGCAATTGATAGAGCTGGGCCAAACCAAAGTGGTCGGCATCAAACACAATCAGGGTGTTGGCCGTGGGGATGTCCAGGCCGGACTCGATGATGGTGGTGCACAGCAGCACATCGTACTTGCGCTCGTAGAAGTCCATCATCACGTCCTCTAACGCATGCTCCCGCATCTGCCCGTGGGCGATGGCGATGCGCGCCTCGGGCACCAACCGGCACAGCCGTGCATGAAACTTCTCGATATGCTCCACACGGTTGTACAAAAAGTACACCTGCCCCTGCCGGGCGATCTCCCGTAAGATGGCATCCCGGGCCATGCCGTCTTGATACTCCACCACGTAGGTCTGCACGGGATAGCGCTCCTCGGGCGGGGTCTCCAGCACGCTCATGTCCCGGATGCCTACCATGGACATGTGCAGCGTGCGCGGGATGGGGGTGGCCGACAGGGTGAGCACATCGATGTTTTGCTTTAGGTTCTTGATGGATTCTTTATGAGACACGCCAAATCGTTGCTCCTCGTCTACGATCAGCAGGCCCAGATCCTTAAACAGCACGTCCTTGCCCAGCAGGCGATGGGTACCTACGAGCATGTCGATGTGGCCTTCCAAGGCGTCGCGCAGTATCTTTTTTTGCTCGGCCTGGGTTCGGAAGCGGCTGATCACTTCCACTTGCACCGGAAAACTCTCCAGCCGCGCGCGGATGGTATTGTAGTGCTGCTGGGCAAGGATGGTGGTGGGCGCAAGAAGGGCCACTTGTTTGCCGTCCATCACCGCCTTAAAGGCGGCCCGCAAGGCCACCTCTGTTTTGCCATACCCCACGTCGCCGCATAGCAGCCGGTCCATACAACAGGGGCTTTGCATATCCCCCTTGATCTCCTCGATGGATTGCAGCTGATCCGGCGTTTCTTCGTAGGGAAAATTGTCTTCAAACTCCCGCTGCCAGGGCGTGTCGGTTGCAAAGGCGTGGCCGGTGTTTTGTTGCCGCTGGGCGTACAGGCGCACCAGATCAAAGGCCAGGGTTTTGATAGACTGCTTTACCTTGGCCTTTTGCCGCTGCCACTCGCTGCCGCCCAATCGGTTAATGCGGGGCGGGGCCTTTTCCGCGCCAATATACTTCTGCACCCGGTCCAATTGATCCGTGGGCACGTAGAGTTTGTCGGAGCCCAGGTATTGGATAAACAGATAATCCCGGTAAGCGCCCTCGCTCTGCAGGCGCACCGTGCCCTGATAGATACCCACGCCGTGGCTTTCGTGCACCACGTAGTCGCCCACCTTAAGATCGGTAAAGGCGGCGATCTTTTCGCCGCTGCGTTTGCGGGCACGGGCCTTTTTTTGTGCCACACCAAATATCTCACCGTCGGCAATCACCGCCAGCTTAATCTCCGCGCATTGAAAACCATGGGACAAAATCAACGGCAGGATGACGGCCTCGCCGGGTTCAAGGGGTTTTTCGTGGGCGTCGGCAAAGGGCACAATGGCCCCGGCCTCCAGCAGGGATTCCGCCAGGCGCTGCCCCCGTGCCGCGCCGCCGGACAGCAGCACCACACGATAGCCGCCAGCCTGCCAGCGAGCTACGTCTTGGGCCAGCTCCCGCAACTGCCCCTGATACCCGCCCCCACCCACGCTGTCCAGCTTGATAAGGGCTTTGGGCTGAATTCCGCCCATAGCACGCA
The DNA here is from genome assembly GCA_009784985.1 of Clostridia bacterium. Taxonomy (GTDB): domain Bacteria; phylum Bacillota; class Clostridia; order Christensenellales; family Aristaeellaceae; genus WQXF01. The sequence continues at coordinate 8,990 of WQXF01000083.1, forward strand.
AAAAGCCACTGAAGGTCACTGCCGGACCCTGGGTGAGCCGGGGCAGCAGCTCCGGCCATTCCAGCAGCAGCCCGGCCTGAGCGGGCAGCGCCTCCCCCCGCTCCAACGATGATGTAAGCTGCTCCGCAAACTCCAGCCGCCGGTTCTCGCAACGCTCCCGCAAACGGTCCGGCTCGTCCAGCAGCACGATGGGGTTGTCAAAGTAGTCGAGAGCAGTCACCGGTTCCGGATACAGCAGGTGCATCCACCGCTCCAGGCCTCGGGCTTGCCTGCCTGCCTGCAATGCCTCGGCCACGTCCCGCAGTTCCCCGGCCAGCCGCTCGATGGGGGTTGTGCTTTGGGTTGTGGGGCGCACGGTTGCTTCTCCGGAGGCAGCAGGCATGTCCCACAGGCCGGGCAGCTCGTCGTCTCCCCAACCGGCATCAAAGGATTCGATAGGCTCTAACCCTATTTGCGGCGCTGGCTTTGCCGCGCCCGTGGCCGCATTCTCCAATGCATCCAACAACCGCTTGGCTACGGCCGGGCCATCGGCCCCATCCACCAGCGCCTCTCCAGCCGGGGAGATCACCAAGGGGGTCAGCCTGCTTTGAGAGCGCTGGGTAAGCACATCAAACGTGCGTATGGAATCCACTTCGTCGTCAAAAAACTCCACCCGCACCGCACTCAGCGCCGCCGGTGGATACACGTCCAGTATGCCGCCGCGCAGGGCAAATTGCCCCTTGCCCTCTACCATATCCTCGCGGCTGTAGCCGCAAGCCAGCAACCGGGCCGTAAGCTCCTCCAGGGGCATACGCTGCCCCTCGGCCAGGGTGAACACCCGCGCATCGTAAGCCGCCGACGGCATCAGCCGATGCATCAGCGCATCCGCCGAAGCCACCAGCACGCTCACCTCGCCCGCACGCATACGATACAGGGTCTCCAGCCTGCGGGCGCTCATCTCGTTGCTGGCGGCCACGGCCCGGTACAGGCTGATCTCCCGCCCCGGCAGCACGCCCACGCCCACATCCAGCAACTGGGCCAGGTCCTCGGCCATGCGGCCCGCCGCCACATCGTTTGCGGCCACCACCACCAGGGGGCGGCGGGTGTCGCGATGCAGGGCCGCGGCCAGGTAAGCCTTATGCCCCTCGGCCATGCCATAGGCCGCCGAAATTTGCGCCTTTTCCACGGCGGCTTTTAGTTCTTGATAGGCAGGCCACTGGGCCAGGGGAGCGAAGAGCAGCTCCTGATTTTGATTTGGCATTCATTCCTCCTGCTTTGCCATGACTTGTTTACCAAACCCATGCAGACACCAGCTCGCCATTCTGATTGATGTACGCTGTGCGGGTTTTATGATCCGTGATGATGGCGAGGCCCTCTACAAAATCGCCCATACCAGGACCAAAAAATTGCGAGGGAAACTGTAGTGGAATCCGTATTTCTCCCGTGGCGTCAATATAACCCCAAAGCCCGTCCAAACAAACTGGGGCCAGCCCTTCATAGAAGTCTCTCACCTCATCCCAAACCGGCGGGACAACCCATTCCCCCCGATAATCAACGTATCCATATTTTCCGTCCTTTTCCGAAACGAAAAGGCCTTCCACAAAGCGAGAAAATGCATCTTCTTCCGACTGCATCACAATCATATCATGTGTATCAATGAAGCCTACTGTCTCATCTTCCTTCCCCAAACCAAGGCCTAATTCAGGCATTCCAAACATGGAGTAATCCCAGGTGGGCTCGGCCACCACCCGACCGGCGGTATCCATCGCGCCCCATTTGCCTTCCCTTTGTATAAGCACAAGCTTATTCGAGAATGCCCACGTTATGTAATCCCAAATGGGTTCGGCCAGCACCCGCCCGGCGGCATCCATCAAGCCCCATTTCCCATCAAAAGCCGAACAAAATGCAAAAAATGAATCTTGCCAAACGACTACGTCAACAGCAGCCCAATCCCCTTCGATAATAAGGGCGCCGGTGGCGTCTATTAACCGCCATCTGCCATCGATTGGCTTCACGGCGGCAACGCCATCGTTGGTAAAGTCGGTGCCGATTTCCACGGGTTCTTTCAACAAAAACCGCCCTTGCCGATCTGCGTAATTCATAACCTCTCGAGGCTCGCTCGCTTCGCCATCCAAAACCTCCAGGTAAATTTGTGCAAACCATTTGTCAAAATTATGCCCTCTTGCCCCCGGCAAATCCTCGGCCCAAAGGGTGTGCCCGACAAGATTGATATAGTTCAGGCCTTTCTCACTCTCCACTATAGCCCAGCCATCGGCAAAAGCAAATATGCTCGTCCACCTCGGCGGACAAATCTCCTGTCCGTCCAATGCGAGGAAGCCTATCTTGCCGTCCTTTTCCACCCAAAAGAGAGGGGGCCTTTCCACAACCCTCTCCCACAAGCCATCCTCCCACGCATGGTAGGTGACTTGGCTTCGCCCGAGCTCATCCCATCGGCATGGCACCACAAACTCACCCTGCCGGTTCAGCACGCCATACTGTCCGTTCGTGCTCACCACAGCAAGATCATCCACAAAAGGTGTCGCCGTTTCCAGCATGGGTTCCACAAGCACGTTGCCTGCGCTGTCCATCAACCCCATCAATCCATCCTGCGCGAAGTATCGCACACCATTTTGGTCGGCAAAGAAAATGCGGTCTTCGCCAAGAGCCGTAAAAGAGAGGGCAATAAAAAGCGCAAAGATCAACCCAACAAACATTTTGAAGATATGTTTTGACATAGAGATCACTCTCCTCTCGGGCTTTGCGGCACCGAACCCGCAACTTGAATAGCGGCGTCCAAACCGTGTTCCATCCAAGCCAACGCCGCATCCGCTGCCCGCATAAAAGCATCAAACTGCACCTTACGCTCCGCCGCATCCGCATAATGAGAAAGCACAAAGTCCGCCAGCTCATACCGCTCCGGCTTGGGGCCTATCCCAACGCGCAGGCGCGGGAAATCCTGCCGCCCAAGCTCCTCTATAATAGAACGCATGCCGTTGTGGGTGCCGGCGCTGCCTTCGGCCCGCAGGCGCAGTTTGCCCAGGGGCAGGTCGATATCGTCAAACACTACCAGCAAATGAGCAGGCTCCAGCTTGTACCAGCGCAGCAGCTTCGCCACGCTCACGCCGCTAAGGTTCATGAAGGTTTGCGGGCGGGCCAGGGCGATCTTCTGGCCCTTGTACAGCCCCTGGGCCACCGAAGCCTTGCAGCGGTCGCGCCATGGGCGGATGCCTGCTTTTTGTGAGATGACTTCCGTTACGTCAAAGCCCGCATTGTGCCGGGTGTGTAGGTATTTTCTGCCCGGATTGCCCAGGCCTACGATCAAGCGCACGCTGTCTGCCCCCTTTTCCAAAACGCGTTTTGGCGGAAGGGGTATGGGGACGGCCAAACGCCGCCCCTACTCCTTCCGCATGTGCCGGAACATCATAGCATGAGATAACGGAAATAACAACTACGAGTTCAATTCCAATTTATATCTTCGTGCCTAACATATTCGCCGCGCGCAAATTCAGCGCGGGCTTGTTGAATATCCAGTATGTCCTCATTAGTCAAAATATCGTCGGGAGAAACCATTATTTTCAGCAACTCAAAGACAAGCGCCTGTTTCTTTTCAGGCATTTGCTCAACCA
>WQXF01000084.1 GCA_009784985.1 Clostridia bacterium
TCAAAGGGCAGCCGGGCAAAGAACCGGTCGTATATCCCCAGCGCGATCCCTTGGTTATGGGGCGAAGACGGGCATACAAACGTAAAATCCTCTTCGTCGCCGGATCCTGCACGGACATTTGGCGTGCCGGACATGCCGATTTGCGGATCAGGATTTTCCGAACAAGGCGCCTCGGAAAACACCGGCATCCACAGCCAGGCTTTTTTCTTATGCTCATGGATGCAATCCAACACCGCGCAATTCAGCGCCTCATCGGTGTTCCAGCCTACAAGCACATTGCTTACATCCAAAAGGGGTAGGGTTTCTTGCAGCTTGAGCCGGATCTGTTTGATTGTGTCATCGGCAGCGTTCGTAGCACGCGCAAAATACGTGCCCGTAAAGATTTGAAGGACGAATTGCATTGCGATTCCCCTTTGCTTTTTCTTTTAGATGTAGCCAGCTGTAAGAAGTATTAGCTATACACATCCCGCCGATGGCCCACATTGATTACGGCAATCTTGACGCACTTGTCGTCAATCTCGGCGATGATCCTGTATGTGCCGACGCGATAACGCCAGTATCCTTTGTGGTTACCAGTGAGCCCTTTGCCATGTGCACGAGGGTTTGAACAGCCCTCCAGATTTTTTTTGATCCAGTTGTATAGCATCACAGAAGTTGGACGGTCCAGCTTTTGCAATGCCTTGATGGCTTTGCTTGACAATACAACAGTATACATCTTACTCTATCCCCAGCAACTTGCCAACTTCTTCGAGAGAGTACATTGTTTTGTCGGGATCGGCTTCGTATTCTTCGATGACTTTTAAGTCGTATTCGTCTTCCAGCTTTTCAATAAAAGCTGCTTTGATCGCCTCGGAAATATTCAGCCCGTGGAGCCGGGCATAACTTTCCATCCAGAGTTTTTCGTTTTCTGATACGCGCAAGGAAATGTGTGGCATGCGGATACCTCCCTTTCTGTATTACATTGTAACACGCCCTTGCGTTTTATACAATGCTTTATTTTGCCCGCCACTTGTGCTATACTGTACAAGAAAAAAAGAGATACACGCGCCCACGGCCGTTGAGCGCGCTCTTTGTTTAAGCGCTTTTTTGTATTTAGCGCACGAAAGGGGAGACACGGTGATGCCCATAGGCAAGCTGCGGATTATACCTCTTGGCGGTGTGGATGAGATCGGCAAAAACATCACCGTGTTTGAGTATGGCGACGACATATTGGTGGTGGACTGCGGGCTGATCTTCCCCAAAGAAGACATGCTGGGCATCGACCTGGTGATCCCAGACGTTAGTTACCTGGTGGAAAACAAGGAGCGGGTGCGCGGCTACCTGATCACCCACGGGCACGAGGATCACATCGGTGCGCTGCCCTATGTGCTCCGCCAGGTGAATGCGCCCGTGTACGGCACCAAGCTTACCCTGGCCCTGGTGCAAACCAAACTGCAGGAGCATGGGATCGATGATGTTCACCTGCAGGTGGTGCAAGCCAAGGATACGCTGCGCTTTGACAGCTTTACCGTGCAGTTTATCAAGGTGAGCCACTCGATTGCAGGGGCGGTGGCCATGGCTATCACTTCGCCCGTGGGCACGGTGATCGTAACCGGCGATTTTAAGGTGGACTACACCCCCATCGACGGCGAGGTGACCGACCTGAACGCCTTTGCCGCCTGGGGGACCAGCGGCGTGCTGGCATTGCTGGCCGAATCAACCAATGTGGAGCGTCCCGGCTACACCATGTCGGAGCAAAAGATAGCGGAAACCTTCCACGGGCTGTTCCGCACAGCCAGCGGCCGCATCATCATTGCCATGTTCGCTTCCAACATCCATCGGATTCAGCAGGTGGTAGACGCCGCTACCCGCTTTGGCCGGCGCGTGTGTTTTATCGGGCGCAGCATGGTGAGCGTGGTGCGCGTGGCCATACAGATCGGTGAGCTGAAGATACCCGAGGGTTATCTGATCAGCGCCGATACCCTGGACCGGTACGATGATGCCGAGCTGGTGGTGCTCACCACCGGCAGCCAGGGCGAGCCTATGTCCGGCCTGACCCGCATGGCGTACAGCGAACATAGAAAGCTGCAGATCCGCCATAGCGACTTGGTGATCCTATCGGCTTATCCCATACCGGGCAATGAGGTGATGGTGGCCCGGGTGCTCAATCAGCTGTATCGCATCGGCGCCCAGGTGGTGTACGACGCCATCGCCGATGTACACGTATCCGGCCATGCCTGCCAGGAGGAGCTTAAGCTCATCCATACCCTTACCAAACCCAAGTTTTTTATGCCTGTGCACGGCGAATACCGCATGCTTTGGCAACACGCCCAGTTGGCCCAGGCCATGGGCATGGATCCCAAGCGTGTGGTGATCCCCGAGATCGGCCAGGTGATCGAGTTGGGAGAGGACTCGCTGCATATCGCTGGGTCGGTGCCCACCGGCAGTGTGATGGTAGACGGCCTAGGCATCGGCGATGTGGGCAACGTGGTGCTGCGGGATCGCAAGCACTTATCCCAAGACGGGCTGATCATTGTGGTGCTGGCCGTGGACGGGTGCACCGGCGCTTTGATTTCCGGGCCCAGCATCCAGTCCCGCGGGTTTGTGTACGCCCGGGAAAATGAAGCGCTGATCGAGGGGATACGGAGTTTGGTGCTTGGCTTATTGCGGTCGGTCCAATTTCAGCAAAGGGAGTGGGCGGCGCTGCGTAACCTGATCAAAGACGAGCTGCACACCTATCTGTACAAGCAGATGCGCCGCAATCCCATGATACTGCCCATCGTGCTGGAGCTTGATGTAGGGGATAGGGATTAAGGGATAGGGGTCAGGGGAGAATACGAGAGGGAGGCGAACGTATGGATATTTACGATAGCGCCAATAAGCTGGCCGCCGAGATACGCCAAAGCCCGCTGCGCGTGGAGTACAACCGCCTGCATCAAGAAGTGATGGGCGACGAAACCAACCGCGCATTGCTCAAGGAGTATAAGCGCTTGCAGATGGTGCTGCAAATGCAGGCCATGAGCGGGGCGCAAAATGCGCCCGAAGACACGGCGCGTTTTGCCCAGTTGTCGTCGTTGCTGTATATGAATGCCGATGTGCAGGCTTATCTATTGGCGGAAATGAACCTGCAAAAGGCGCTGGGCGATGTGATCAAGCTGCTGACTGACGCGGCGGGGATTCAGCTGGACGTGTTTGGGTAGTGACAGAAGAAGGAATGACATAATGAAGATGAAGAAAAAGTTGTACGTATGCCTGATACTCGCAGCGATGGCATTGTTTGTGGCATGCGTCGGCACGGCGGAGCCAGAACAGAGGATCGATACGAGCGGGCAATGGCTGTATGTGCTTGAGGATGGCGGCGCGACAATTATCGGATGCGAGGTGAAGCCGGAAGGCGATCTAGCGATTCCAAGCGAATTGGATGGATATGCGGTAACAGGCATCGGCCGGTGGGCATTTTCTTCTAATCGTGCCTTAATCGGCGTAACCATCCCCGCCAGCGTAACAAATATTGAAGAGAATCCATTTAGTTCTAGCGCTATAAGATATGTTGGCGTGGCATCCGAAAACCCGGTGTTTGAGAGTATAGACGGTGTTCTATTTGATAAAGAGCAAAAGAGGCTGGTTTCCTACCCTCACGCAAGAGAAGGCGCGTATGCGATTCCTGAGGGAACGCTGCAAATCGGCGAGTCGGCATTTTATCGTTGCGAGGGCTTGACCAGCGTGACGATCCCCGACAGTGTGACGCGAATTGGCAGTTGGGCGTTTGCTTATTGCCGCAGTCTAACTAGCGTGAACATCCCAGAAGGCGTAACGCAAATCGGCGATTTTGCGTTTTCCTCGTGTACCGGCTTAACTAGCATGAACATTCCCAACAGTGTTACAGATATAGAAGGAAATCCATTTGCGAGAAGTAAATTAACGCGTATTGATGTGGAAGCAAATCATCCCGTGTTTGAGAGTGTGGATGGCGTTCTTTTTAACAAGCAGCAAAAAATGCTGGTTGCCTACCCGGATGCCAGGGAGGGCACGTACTCGATTCCTGAGGGAACATTGATTATCGGCGACAGTGCGTTCACTTATTGTGTAGGCCTGACCAACGTGACCATCCCGGATGGCGTGACCCACATTGGTGCCGGGGCATTCGGAGGCTGTAAAGGCTTAACCAGTTTGACCATCCCGGATAGTGTGGTGCAAATCGGTTACGTCGCATTTGCTCACAGCGGTTTGACCAACCTGATCATCCCCGACAGCGTAACGTGCATAGGTGATTCTACGTTCGAAGGGTGCGAAAGCTTAATCAGCGTAACCCTCTCGGCTAACATAACACGAATCGGCGACTGGACGTTTGCTTATTGCAACAGCCTAACCGGCGTGATTATCCCAGAAGGCGTAACGTATATCGGGCGCCTTGCGTTTTATGATTGTACCAGTTTAACCAGCATCACCATCCCCGCGAGTGTAACGAGCATCCCCTCGAATCCGTTTATGGATTGCCCATTAACGCGTATTGATGTATCAGCGGGCAATCCGGTGTTTGAGAGTGTGAGGGGCGTTTTATTCAACACACAGCAAAAAGCGTTGGTCGCCTACCCGGGCGCCAAAAGAGGCGCGTATACAATCCCCAAGGGAACACTGCTTATCGGCGATAGTGCATTCTACGGTTGTGACCGTTTAACCAGTGTAACCATCCCATCCACCGTAACGCATATCGGCGACAGTGCGTTCGAAGGGTGTGACCGCTTAACCCGCGTGACCATCCCCGATAGCGTAACGCAAATTGGCAATGGGGCATTTAGATGGTGCTACCGTTTGACCAGGGTGACCATCCCGGACAGCGTAGTGGAAATCGGCTGGAATGCATTTGAAAGGACTGGAGCCACTTTGCGTGTAAGGCAAGGCAGTTTTGCCGAACAATACGCCAAGGACAATGAAATAACTTATGCATTTTATCGGTGAATGAACCTGCAAGGGGTTCTTTCCTCAATTCTTAAATTTGATGGGCAATCCTTAAATCGGTTTAGGGACGATTGCTTTTGGATGGCATCGCGTGGTATGCTGCAAAAACCACAGCAAGATATCTGGAGGCGCATTTTATGTTCACAGAAGGTGAATTTTCAGTTTTTGACATCGCTTTCAGTATATCAGATGTTATCGATTTGGTATCGTCAGACCTAAGCAGCCATCATAGAAAAGTAGCATATATCTCTTATAATATAGCCAAAGAGATGGACCTGCCCGACGATGAGATAAAAGATATTGTGTTGGCAGCCATTTTGCATGACATTGGCGCAGTTACCGATAAGGAGCGTATGCACCTTAAAGAAGCAATGTTTGACGACAGCGCTTTGACTGAGCACGCATTGATGGGCTATAAACTCCTGCAGGATTTTGAGCCATTTAGCAATGCCGCTACCATTATTAAGTATCACCATACGCACCTTGGAGAATTAAAATATGAAATTCCCATAGGCAGTTACATTGTGCACTTGGCAGATAGGGTATCCATTCTGCTGGACGAGCATAAAGAAATTTTGGCGCAAATACCAGCGATCATGCGGGAGATTGACAATAACCGGTCTATATTCCAGCCCGATACCCTGGCAGCCCTTCACCGGTTTGCAAAATACGAATACTTTTGGATTGAGGCTTGTTCGCCTCCCTTTAATTATGTTTTGCCCGAAAGAATGCGGTTTGCAAGAGAAAGAATGGATTTAGAGGCGCTTCGGCGCTTTGCCAAAGTTGTTGCCCATATTATCGATTTTAGAAGCAGATTTACCTCAACACATTCCAGCGGGGTCGCCGCGGTTGCTTTGGAGCTAACGATTATATCCGGGTTTTCCGAGCGTGAATGCAAGATGATGGAAATTGCCGGATTCTTACATGACTTAGGGAAATTGGCCATACCCAACGAGATTCTGGAGAAAAACAGCGCGCTAACCCATGAAGAATTTAACGAAATGAGAAAGCATACGTATTATACTTATATTGTGCTAAAAAGAATCAAGGGGTTAGAGCATATCTCCACATGGGCGGCATATCACCATGAAAAGCTGGACGGAACCGGATATCCCTTTCATGTAAAGGGTGAGGATTTTTCCAAACTGGCGCGTATTATGGCCGTTGCGGATATCGTAACCGCCATCACCGAGGACAGGCCGTACCGTTTGGGAATGAGCAGTGAAGAGGCCATCAAAGTGCTCACTAACATGGTAAAAAGCGGGGCCATTGATCAAGGGATTGTGGAGCTTGTGAAAGAGAACTTTTCCTGTATTAACGATGTGCGTATCAAAGCGCAGCAAGATGCGCAGCATGAATATATTGCTTTTCGCAATTAGATAAAAAAACCGCAATCGCCCCAAGCGGGGTTTTGTGGTATAATGATTTGCCAGCATTGCTTAGCCGTATGCTTTGCCCAATAAGGAGGAACCCCTTTGGCAAGAAGAAAGAATCCCCCGCGGGATTATGATTATCAAATGCTGCACGAGGAGCGCTCCTACGGATTTTTTTGGTACGATTGGATATGGCGGGTGCTGCGGCCCGTGCTGATACTCACTTGCAGCGTGCTGCTGGTGGGGGGGCTGGTGGGTGCGGCCTGGGGCTGGGCTCAAGATAATTTTGTAGCCCCCATCGACGCAAACGATACCACACCCCAGCTATTTGAAATCAGCCGGGGCAGTTCCCTTACCCGCGTGGCAAACGAGTTGGAAGCGGCAAACCTGGTGCGCAACGGCACGGTATTTAAGTATGTGGCGGACTTTATGGGCATGGGCCAAAAGATACAGCCCGGCGAATATACCCTCACCCGCGCCATGTCTTTGCATGAGATGATCGCTATGCTTTCCGAAGGCGACGGCAAGCCCCTTACCGCGCGGATCACCGTAATCCCCGGCTGGACCATCGAAGACATTGCTACCCGATTCGCTGCCGATGGCGTGATCAAGGATAAAGACGACTTTTTGCAGCGCTGCAAGTCAGGCGCCCTGTACACCGACTTTCTTTTTGTTGCCGATGTATTGGGTACCCCAACGGTAAACCAGCGCAGATTTGTGTTGGAGGGTTACCTTTCGCCCAATACGTACGAGATATTTACCAACGCCACCATCGATGAAATCATCCGCAAGTTGCTGGCCCAAACCGACGCGGCTTTCCCCATCTCGTACCAGGATCGTGCCGAGGAGCTGGGCATGTCCATGGATCAGGTGCTGACCCTAGCTTCGTTGATCGAAAAAGAGGCCAAAAAAACAGACTTTGCCAGGGTGTCCGCAGTATTCCACAACAGGCTCAAAGATAATATGGCCCTGGGCGCCGACGTTACCATCAAGTACGCCCTGGGGTCCAATCGTATGGCGCTTACCGAAGGGGAAATATCGGTGAGCAGCGCCTTTAATACCTATCAGCACAGGGGCCTGCCCCCCGGCCCCATTTGCAGCCCCTCGGGCGACGCCATATTGGCCGCCCTGTACCCTGACGAGCAGTTTATTGCCCAAAAATACCTGTACTTTTGCAGCACCGAGCCGGACAGCGGCGGCCTGGCCTTTGCCAGAACGCTCAGGGAACACGAGGCCAATGTGGCCCAATATCGGCCCCTTTGGATCGCCTATGACGAGAGCAGGGGGCTGTGATGGGCCTGCCTGAGCTGCTGGCCCCTGCCGGAGGGTTGCGGCAACTGCGCGCCGCCCTACGCTTCGGCGCTGACGCGGTGTACGTGGGGCTGCGTTTTGGCAGCCTGCGCGCCCGTGCCGTAAACTTAACGCCCGATGAGCTGGCCGAGGCGGTACGTTTCACTCACGCTTTGGGTAAAAAGCTGTACTTAGCGCTGAACATACTGCCCTTTGACGGGCAAATGGGGGAGATGCTCCAGGCTGCACGGCTGGCATTGGAGCTGGGTGTGGACGCGGCTATCGTGGCCGACGCCGGGCTTGTGGCCCTGCTCCGCGCCGAGTTGCCGGAGCTGACGCTGCACCTGAGCACCCAGGCCAACACCCTCAACACCCATGCCGCCCGCTTTTGGCATGCACAGGGGATAAGCCGGATCATCGTAGCGCGGGAACTTTCGTTGGCGCAAATCACCGCGATGCGCCAGGCCTTGCCCGATACGTTGGAGCTGGAAGCCTTTGTCCACGGGGCCATGTGCGTAAGTTACTCCGGGCGCTGCCTGCTGAGCGCCGCCCTTGCCCATCGCAGCGCTAACCGTGGCGACTGCGCCCAGCCCTGCCGATGGAACTATACTTTGGTAGAAGAGGGCGACAAGCGCGCGCCGCTGCCCATCGTGGAAGATGAGCGAGGCGCAGCGGTGCTCAGTGCCGGAGACCTGTGCATGATTGAACATTTGCCCGCCCTTTGCGCCGCCAGGCTCACCGGATTTAAAATCGAGGGCCGCATGAAAAGCGAGTACTATGTGGCCACAGTGGTAGGAGCTTACCGCCGGGCGTTGGATGGGGCCGCGTCGCCCCAATCGTTGCGTGCCGAGCTGGACAAGGTGAGCCACCGCGCTTACGACACCGGCTTTTATTTTGGTGCGCCGGAGCAGCCGGGGGGTGCGGAGGGTTATTCCCAAGACGCGGAGTACGTAGGGTATGTGCTGGAGCTGCTGCCGGATGGGTGGGGGCGCATTGAAGTGCGCAATCGCTTTTTTGTGGGAGACGAGTTGGAGGCCCTTACGCCCCGAAGTATCGTATCCTTTTCAGTATCGCAAATCCGCCTGGAAGAAACCGGCGAGTTGGTTTCGGTGATCAACCGGCCCCTGGCCGTGGTACATGTGCCGCTGCCACAGGGTGTGGAGGCCGATGATTTGTTGCGTGGGCCGTGCAGGAATCATAACAATCTGTAGGGGCGGCCCTGTGTGGCCGCCCGCAGGCAACCGCCCATGAGACGGGAGGGCGGCCACATAGGGCCGCCCCTACAAGGTTACGGTCATGTCTATCTATGGAAAGGAGGTGACGCCCCTGTATAGCAACATGCCTCGTGACGATGCATACAAAGCCTGCCTGATGAATTTCATCCGGCGAGCGTATGACCTCGAACCGATAAGCCTCACCCCCGCCAAGCGTGGCTTTTTTGGCGAAACCTGGCGGTTGGGCACAGCCAAGGCCCATTACTTCTTAAAGCTGGACTACTCCGCCCATCAAAGCATCTATGCGCACAGCTTTCCCATCATAGCCCATCTGTGCAATCACGGGATCGATTTTATCAGCAAGATCGTTTGCACAACGCAGGGAGAGCTTTGCGCCCGGTTCGACGGGGCGGTGCTGGGCGTTTTTGATTGGATCGACGGAGAAAATATCGAAAACGACGACACCAAGCCGCCGGAATATCAAATGCTGGCGCAGATCTATGCCGTTCCCGCAGAGGGACTCGATATCCCCCGTGAAGATTTTTCGTCAGGTGTCGCGGATCAGTTTTATGATCAGTGGGATCGGCTAAAGCGCGGCCCCGCAAATGAAATCGTTGCCATGTTTGAGCAAAGCCGGGAAAAGATAACCCACAGGGCCGGACGCTTGCGTTTCTTTAGCGATAAGTGCAAGGGAGACACGTCGGGTTTTGTGATCACCCATGGCGATGCGGGCGGTAATGTGCTTGTAGACGGCGACCGGTATTTTATTGTAGACTGGGATTATGCGATGCTTGCGCCGCCGGAGCGGGACGCCTGGGTGATGTGCTGCCGGGAGGTTTGGGCCCAGGAGCTATTCCACAATACGGTGAAAGGGCGTGGCATCGGCTACACCCTGCGCCCGGAGCGGCTGGCTTTTTACGCCTATCACTTTTTCTTTTATTACCTAACTGAGTTTCTAAGCGCGTTTTTTTGCACCGGCAGCGCGCCGGGATTAACGGAGTATCTTATTGAACCCGGGTGGGTGGAAGGATGTTTTCAAGGCGCCGATAAAATACAACCATAACAGGAGGAACACAATGATGGACAAAACTGAAAGAACTTTGATCGACAAAGCCGTGCTGGCGTTGCTGTGTATGCAGCGGCACTCCTGGGAGCAGGGCACGGCCATGCAGGCCTTTTTGGAGATGGGCCGCATGGACGTGGTGATCGCCATGGCCCAGGAGGCTGCCTATCGCACCCTGGACGACGGCCGCGCTGCCTGCCTTGGCCCCTGGGAGGGGGTCAACGATCCCTGTTCCACCGGCGAGGCGCTGCTGGCCGCGGCCAAAGCTACCGGCGACAAGCGACTTTGGGACGCCTACAATGCACTGCTGGAATGGGCCCTTCATCGCTCGCCCCGCAACGGGCAGGGCATCTGCTACCACATGATGAATACCACGCAGTTCTGGGTGGATTCCTTGTATATGCTGCCTCCGTTTTTGGTGGCGGCTGGACATGGAGACGAGGCGGTGCGCCAGTACAATGGCGTTTTTGATGCGATGTATGATCCGGAGACCGGCTTGCTTTCCCACATGTGGGATGATGAAAGCAAACGCTTTGAGCGTGCCGCCCACTGGGGCACCGGCAACGGATGGGCCGCGGCGGCGCTGGCGCGGCTGATTCCCCGGTTGCCCGAACATCGGGAGCACTTGGTGGGCAAGGCCGTTGCGCTGATCGACAGCGTGTTGCGCTGGGAGCGCCCCGACGGCCTGTTCCACGACGTGGTGGACGACTCCAGTACCTTTGTGGAGAGTAACCTATCGCAAATGCTGGCGTATGCGATTTATCGCGGTTTGCGGGATGGCTGGCTAACCGAAAGCTACGCAGAGCATGCCGAGCGGCTATATCGCGCGGCCCTGGGCAAGATGGACGAATACGGGCTGATCCGGGAAGCCTGCGGCGCGCCCCATTTCGATAAGCCAGGTATCTCGCCCGAGGCGCAGGCGTTCTTTTTGCTGGTGTGCCAGGCGCGGGGGGATTTCCTGGGAAATACATAAAGGGTGAAAATATGCTGCTATATCATGGAAGCAATGTGCCGGTTGAAGAACCTCAGCTGATAGGGCAAACGCGTGGCCTTGACTTTGGCGCGGGTTTTTATCTGACTACCCGCGAGGAACAGGCAAGAGGATTCTCGGAAAGCGTTATGAACCGCCGGAAACAAGGTGCACCGACGGTGAGCGTGTATGCGTACGATGAAACCGCCGCCAAGCAAACACTGGATATCATGATTTTTAATGAGCCAAATGCTCAGTGGCTTGAATTTGTACGGAGTAACCGGTTAAAAACCTATGCAGGCAAACAATATGACGTGATTGTGGGCCCCGTGGCAAACGACCGGGTCTTCCCCACAATACAGGCGCTGGTGATTGGGCAATTTTCCGTTGAGGCGGCATTGGTGGCCCTAAAACCCTATAAGCTGTTTGATCAATACTGTTTTGCGACGGAAAAGGCGCTATCCATGCTCAAGTTTCGTAAAGCCATTGTGCGGAGGGAAAACAAATGGTGAATCAAGAGAATCTAAGCACGATACTTGCGTTTATCACGCCGGGGATCATTCAGTTGCTTATGAAAAACCGCCGTATTACAGCTGAAGCAGCGTCCATCCTTCTTTACAATTCAAAGATATACAAGTTGTTGGAAGAAGAGAAAACGAAATTGTGGCACCTTAGTTATCCTATCCTTTATGATATGCTTGAAGAGGAACTGACCACAGGAAAAATCACCTTCCCAGAGGAGCAATGATTATGGTGGGTATCAAAAATGAAGTTTTGTTCTTGGGCTTTTGCGTCGAAATCTATAAAGCCGAGAAAAAAATGAGCGGGCAGGATGCTTTTAACTACCTGTACCGCACAGGGGCCACGGATTTTATCGAACGTTGCTACGAAGGGTTGCACACCACTGGGCATCTATATATCATCGACAGCATCGACGAATACATCAAAAATAATGCAAAAGCAATTATGTAGGAGGTACCCCCATGTTCAAATTCCCCATCGGTATTCTGCTTGACTCATTCCGTTGTGATCTGCCCCAGGCCATGGGCAAAGCCAAGGCTTTGGGGGCCGACGGCTTCCAGGTAAACGCCCACAGTGGCGATATGGCGCCGGAGAACCTTTCTGCTGCCAAGCGCAAGGAGTTTTTAGACATCGCAAAATCCAACGGGCTGCGCATCTCCGCCCTGTGCGGCGATCTGGGGATGGGGTTTGGAAAGCCGGACAAAAATGCCGCGCTTATCGAAAAATCCAAGCGCATCCTCGATATGGCCGGTGAGCTTGAGACCGACGTGATCACCACCCACATCGGCGTGGTGCCCGGGGATTCGAGCCATCCGCGCTACAGCATCATGCAGGAAGCCTGCGCCCAGTTGGCCGCTTACGCCGATGCCCATGGGGCTCACTTTGCCGTGGAAACCGGGCCGGAAACCGCCGCTGTCCTCAAGGCATTCCTAGATAGCCTCGGCTCCCGTGGCGTGGCGGTCAATATGGATCCCGCCAACCTGGTGATGGTCACCGGCGACGATCCGGTGCGTGCTGTGTATACACTGCGCGACTACATCGTGCACACCCACGCAAAGGATGGGCGCAAATTGCTGGACGTGGTGGATCCCGAGGTGGTGTACGGCGAAAGGGACATTGAAGAAGTGATTCAGGAAGGCCAAGCCTTTGTGGAACTTCCTTTAGGCCA
>WQXF01000085.1 GCA_009784985.1 Clostridia bacterium
CACCAGCAACTCCGCCACAGCCGAAGGAAAGAGGGGTTTGGACAAAAACCTGTCCACACCCGCGATTTTTGCGGTTTGCTCCATCCCGCTCCAATCGGCGGACGCGGTCATCATCACCACAACGCTTGGGCAAGGATCCGGCTTTGCTTTAAAGGCGCTTGCCAGCTGGATGCTGTCCATATCCTCTACTTTCCAGTCGATAAAATAAAAATGATAGGGGCCGTTTTTTTCCACAAGGGCCAGGGCGTCTTTGCCATTTGTAGCGGTATCGCAGTACGCGCCAACTCGCCGCACAATCTCTTCAAAATAGGCCAAAATGCGCGGATCGTCGTCCACGGCCAGAATGCGCACGTCGCTCCAAGTGATATTGGCACAGGGGGTGGCGCTTTTTTGCATGCCCCGCATTAACTGGGCGGTAAACGCAAAGGTCGCGCCGCTGCCCAATTCGGACTCGATCCATATCTCTCCGCCCATCAACTCCACGATGCTTTTGGAAATCGCCAGGCCAAGACCGGTGCCTCCGTACTTGCGTGTTGTGCTGCTCTCGGCTTGCTGAAAGGATTTAAACAGCCGGGCTTGCTGATCTTGGCTTACGCCGATGCCCGTATCGGTTACGGCCATTTGGATGGTGCAGATGCCGCTCTCCTCGTGCAATAGTTTCACATCCAAGCAGATGGAACCCCTGTCGGGCGTAAACTTTACCGCATTGCCCAACAAGTTTGTGATCACCTGGGCAAGCCGCTGGTCGTCCCCAATCAGGGTTTTGGGGATAGCCTCGTCGATGTGCACGGCAAAGGTTTGCTGCTTTTCATCCACGCGAAAGCTTACCACATTCACAACCCGCCGGAGCATGTGCTCAAAATCAAATTCCGTGGGGGCCAGCTCAAATTTGTTGGCTTCGATTTTAGACATGTCCAAAACATCGTTGATCACGCCCAACAAGTGATTGGACGCGCCTTCGATTTTCACAAAACAATAGTCCTTTCGCTCCGTATCGGCGGCGGATTTTCCAATGGCGGTCATACCAATAATGGCGTTCATGGGCGTACGGATCTCGTGGCTCATATTGGCAAGGAAGTCTGATTTGGCCATGTTGGCGCGTTTTGCCGCTTCCATGGCGTCGTTGATTTCGGTGATATCCAAAAACAGCGCCATAATGCCGGTGCTTGCGCCGCCGTCGTCGGTCATGGGCGTAATGTGAATGGAAAATGTGCGCGGCGATCCCTTTGCATTAAAATCGATCAGCTGCTCCAAGATCACCGTTTCCTTTTTTGTAACGGCACTGTCCACGGCCCCAATAAACCCATCCAGGTTCTCTTTGGATATCAACGGCCGCAAAACGTCGGTATAATGCCTGGCGTTTATCAGCCCAAAGTTGGGTATGCCCGCCTCGGTCAAAAAGGCTTGGGAAGCATAGGCAAAACGGCCGTCAATATCAAAGAGCCAAAGCACGTTGGTTGTGTTTTCTAAAACAAGCTTAAAAAACTGAAGCTCCTTTTTTAAAGAAGTGCTCCAAATCATTTCAACGCGATCCTGCGCAGAAGAAACAAGATGCGCCCGCGCAAGATTTGTTTCCGCAAGGGAAAGCCTTCTTTTAAGGGCACGAATCTCCCGCTGCATTTCGCCAACGGACAATGCTTCAGCGTTTTGATTTTGTGGCGCGTTGGTTGGGTTTTGCATTGTTCATCAGCTCAATCTACAAAATGCAATGGTGTAATTGTGGTAATAGTTTTTGAGGTTACCGTCCGCGTCGGGAAGGGGGCAAATCTCGCCGCCGCTGCAAGCAAATAGATAGGGTGCATCTTGAGCAATTTCGATAACCTTGCCCGCCTCGGCGGTGTTTTGGGTGCCCAAAACCAGGTAGCGGGCTATGCAGGAGTAGCTTAGCACGGCGCCTCCTTCATCCATCAGTGGCTTTAGGGTATTTTCCGTGGTGGACAACACATCAGCCATGTCCACGCGACCGATGGCCAAGGTGGCGTCCACGGGCATTGCCCCGCCGCAAACCGCAGCGCCGTCAGGGGTGAGGGCAAATACGGCCCGGGCCACGGGTTTTGTGCCGTCTTTGTGATCCACAACCAGAGGAATAACCCCCAGGCCCGTTGACAGCTCTTCTTTGGTAAGGCCGATTTCTTCCAAGTAATTCAGCGCGGATTTTCCATTGACCCCCATCAGGATATTGCCGTTGGACTCGGTAATCACGGCCTTTTGGCTTCTGATTTTTTCTTCGTTCAGGGATGCAACCTCGCACTCAAACTTCACGGGGCCGTAAATGGCGGCCAACACGGCGGCTTCGCGGAATCCTTGCCCATTGTGAATGGTTTGGGAAGTGGAGTAATCCATCATGTGATCGACAGCCGTTGTGCCAAAAAGCGGAATGCCGCCGGTGGCCTTGTCGATGGCGGTAAGCATCATGTCGCCGCTGATGGTATTGATCAGCGGAAAATAACTGAGCAGCAAGGCCGGTTTCTCTTGAGATTGTTTGAGCAAGTCCGACACCGCGAAATCAATGGACTGGGCAAAGTTATCTTGAATGGGGGTCGCCGTTGTTTTGAAGCAGCAATCATCGCTGGTCAACACCATCACGGCCAAAGCAAGCTGATCGGCCTGTTTTTCCGCCGCGCAAACGCAGGTTGTGGCGCCAACGCAGTCAAAGGGCAGGGCGTCGCAAATGGCTTGCAAAACCCCTGTGTCGATAAACTCCGAAAAACATGTAACGATACCCAGCGAATTCTTTCGCAGGTTCTTTTCGGGCGCAAGGGCGGCCAAAATCTCGGCCACAGCGGCCTTAGGTTCGTCGATCTCCCGGGTGATCGCGGTAAAGGATTGGATCATGGTGAATACCCCTCTTTGCTTTATGAAATTTAATGCAGTGCGTTACCGCGGAATTGTACCATGCGTAACAACAAAAAGCAATACGGCCAACCTTAAGTCTGTGGCGACATATATGAAGTCATATTTTCGGAGTCATATTTCGGCATGTATTTATTAATTTTTTCTTTTCCGGGAAGGATTTTCACATTTGCTCGTCATATATTACAGATCGACGAAAAAAATGCGTCTTTTTATGGAGGTGGTCTCGTGAGCATCCGTCGCCTGCTTGTGGTTTTGTTTGTGCATTTATTAATGTTTTCAGGCCTCGCAGGAGCCGAAGAAGCGTCGCCCTACCCCCTGACGGGTATAACCCTGGTTCGATCAATTCTGCGCGAGGGGCCAGGCACTTCTTTCCGGCAGGTGCAGGTGTTTAACGCCGGCACGGAATTTACGGTGCTGAACAAGGAAGGGGACTGGTATCAGGTAGAGCGCGGACAATTTTCCGGCTACATGCGCCAGGATCTCATCGGGCTCTCCGGCGGATTCGATGCCTATCTTCCGCCGCCGCCACCACCGGGTTCCACACCGGCTCCATCCGCCACATCTGCTCCGCCCAGCGCCTCGGAACCGCCTGCCGCCTTTGATCCACCCGCTCCACCCGGGCCCTCCGGCTCCCAGCTGGGTTCCCGGGTACTCAGCCAGGGTACCAGGGGGGCGGACGTGCTTGAGCTCCAGCGGCTGCTACTCCAACATGGCTTTAGTCCCAATGGGCTCGACGGTATTTTCGGGCCAGGCACACGCAATGCTGTGATCCGCTTTCAGATACAAAATGGGCTGCGGGGCGACGGGGTTGTGGGCGCACAAACCGCAAACCTGCTGATCGGCAGCGAAAGCAGCGCTCCGCCGACAAACATCGACGCCACTCCCCCACCAAACCCCCAGCAAGGTTCATCCAACAACAGCGTGAGCCATCTGCGCCCCTCTGGATCCTATAAGCTGCTGAGCAGGGGAAGCTCGGGCGCGGCGGTGACATCGCTGCAAACCGCGCTGCAAATCCTAGGCTATTACACCGGCAGGATCACCGGCGCCTACGATGCCGCAACAGTAACCGCCGTAAGGGCCTTTCAAGCAAACAACGGCACCGGCATAGACGGCATCGCAGGCCCGGCCACCCAAACCATATTGTACGACCGCACGCCCCGCCCGGCCTCAGAGGCCGCCCCCGGCCCCAAACCCCTGCCCGAAGGCGCGGGCAGGATAGAAGGCCCCTCCCCCAGCCAGGTGGAGCTGGCCCATTGGTTTAGCGACGTTCGGCTAAAGTATCGCTCCGGGCAAACCTTTACGGTGTTTGATCCGGTCACCGGCCTGGGCTGGAACTTAAAGATTTATGCCATGGGCAATCATGCGGACAGCGAACCCCTCACCCAGTTGGACACCGATATTATGTTCAAAGCCTTTGGTTACATCAATACCTGGACGCCCAAGCCGGTATACGCAAAAATGCCCGATGGCCGATGGATACTGGCCACCATGCACAATGTGCCCCATCTTTCCAGCTCCATCAGGGGCAACGGGTTTGACGGCCACCTGTGCGTGCACTTTTTCCGCGATATGGAAGAGGCCAGGCGGAACGACCCAAACTACGGCGTGCAAAATCAAAACGCCATCCGGGCGGCTTGGGAGCGGTTAAAAAGATAACATGGCTATACGCTTTTGCAACTCCTCGGTTTCGTATTGGGCGATCAGGCCAGCCATGGCGTCTGGGCTATAGTCGCTGGTGTAGTAATGATCAAAACAATCATAGTATTTTCGCCGGTCAGCAAACTTGATGTTGACCGGCAACAGCCCTGCCTTGATCAGCTCCAGGTTCAGAAGAAGCCTTCCTGTGCGCCCATTGCCATCGATAAAAGGGTGGATGCTTTCAAAACGCAGATGGAACTCAGCCACAACCTGGATGATGTGTTTGTTTCGCAGTATACCTTCGTAGTCAGCTATTAAAGTTTCCATCTGAACGGGCACAAGGTACGGCTGGGGTGGCGTTTGGGAAGCGCCTACAATGGCCACGGGCACACGCCTATACACGCCTCTGTTTGCGGCGTCGTTGATGAGCACAAGGGTATGAAGCTCCTTGATCACTCGCTCGGTGAGGGGCGCGTTTGCGTCGGCCAACGACACCATATATTCAAAGGCGTCTTTGTGACCAATGGCCTCCAGGTGCTCCCTTACCGATTTTTCCGCGATGGTGACACCCTCTTGCAGAATAAGCGCCGTTTCCCGCAGGGTAAGCGTATTGCCTTCAATGGCATTGGAGTTGTATGTGTTTTCGATCATAAACTCTTGCCGCAGGCGCTTTTGCTCGGTTGCGTTCAGGGCGCGCAGGGAATGGAGCTTGTTTTTAAGGGCTTCGATTTGGGTGAAGTCCATTATTCTACCTTCGGCTTCTTAGCGCTAGGCTTCTTAGCGCTAGGCTTCTTGGCCGCTGGCGCGGCCTCCGCCTTAGCGGGCGCAGCCTTCTTAGGCGCTGCCTTTTTCTCCGCAGGCTTTTTGGCGGGCGTAGCCTCCGCGCTGCCCGACACCTGCTCGGCGCGTTTGGCAGGTGCGCGCTTCGGCTTGGAAGCCGCAGGCGCGGGCCGTCTGCCGCTGCTGCGCAGGTCTTTATACATGGTTATGTAATCCCCGGCGGAATGCCCCCAGCTAAAGTCGCTCTCCATGCCACGTTGCACCATCTGCCGCCAAATCTCGGGCTGTTCGCGATAGTAGCGCACCGCACGGCGCACGCTATGCAGCATATCGTGGGCATTGTAGTTAAAGAAGCTAAAGCCGTTTCCTTCATTGGTAAACTTGTTGTAAGAGAGCACGGTATCCCGCAGGCCGCCGGTCTCGCGCACGATGGGAATGGTGCCGTAGCGCAACGAGATCATCTGCGACAGGCCACAGGGCTCAAACAGCGAAGGCATCAGGAACATATCGGAACCCGCATAGATCCGATGGGCCAACTGATTGTCCATGGCAAACCGGGCCGCGACCTGGCCGGGGAAAGCGCCCTCGGCCCAGGAGAACAAATCGGTATACTTGGCATCGCCCATGCCCAGCATCACCAACTGGATGCCCTCGTCCATCAGCTCGCGGATCACATAGTCGATCAAGTCAAGCCCCTTCTGGTGGGAAAGCCGGGTCACGATACCGATCAGGGGCACCGACGGATCCACATTGAGGTTCAGCTCTTTTTGCAAACCGGCCTTATTATCGGCCTTGGCAGCGGGCGCACTCGCGCTAAAAGGCGCGTAAATCAGCGGATCGTTGGCCGGATCATATTCCTGCACATCGATGCCGTTTAGGATGCCCTTTAACTGCCCGCGGCGGGCGCGGAGCAGGCCGTCCAGCCGCTCTCCGTAATAGGCGGTTTGAATCTCCTCGGCATAACTGGGGCTCACGGTGGTGATCTCGTCCGCGTACACCATGCCGCTCTTTAAGTAGTTGGCGCAACCGTAACATTCCAGCTTGTCGGCTGTAAACAAATCGTCGCCCAAACCCAAGGTATCCTGCACATCCTTGATGGTAAACACGCCCTGGTATTGCAGGTTGTGGATGGTGATGGCGGTGGTGATGTTGGCATAGAAGGGCACATGAGCATATTGTATCTTCAGCAGCGGCGGCACCATGCCAGTTTGCCAGTCGTTGCAGTGGATCACGTCGGGTTGGAAGTCCACGCGGGCCAAAAAATCCAGTATGGCGCGGCAAAAGAAGCCGTAGCGCTCATACTCATCGCCGCCTAGACCGTACACATAGGGGCGATTGAAATAATACTCATTATCCAGAAAATAAAAGGTGACGCCCTGGTGCTCCAGCGAGTGCACGCCGCAATATTGGCGCCGCCAGCCCAGCTCCACCTCAAACTCAGCTTCTAACTTCATTTGGTCGCGCCAGTGCTGCACGATCTGCCCGTAAAGGGGCAGCACCACCCGCACTTCGACCCCCCGCGCCTTAAGCTGCGGGGGCAGCGCGCCCGCCACGTCGGCCAGGCCGCCCGTTTTGATAAACGGCACACATTCCGACGCCGCGTACAGAATCTTCATATCATTTCCTCCTTTTGCTTCTTTATTTGATATTATACGGGTAACCTGCTGTGGAATGCAAGCAGTTCGCCGCCAATCCTCTAAATCACCACACCCTTAGCAATCACAATAGGATACGCCGGCGGCCCAATCAACCGGCCCTTGCTGCGGATCACCGCTTGTTTGTCCAGTATGCAGCAGTCAAGCTCGGCATCGGCCTCCACCTCGGCGTCTTGCATCACCACGCTGTTGCGCACCGCCGCGCCCTTGGCAATGCGCACGCCGCGGAACACCACCGAGTTAATCACCTTGCCCTCAATCACGCAACCGTCGGCCACCAGGGAGTTGGTAACAGCGGCCTCGCCCACATAGCGGGTGGGCATGTCGTCGCGCAGCTTGGTGTATACCGGATACCCACGGCTAAACAGCTCGCCGCGCACCCGGCTATCCAACAAATCCATATTGAATTGAAAGTAATCCTGCACCGATTGGATGCGCCAAACCCGGCCCTTGTGCTCATAGCCGTGCACATGCAGCGAGCCGTCGTTGATCAGCGGCTGGAGCACGCCGCGCATAAACTCGTGCTGGCCGTTGGCCGCCGCCTGATCCACCAAGTGAAGCAGCAACTCACGTTTGAGCAGGCATACCTCAATAACCGTATGCTCGCGAGTGGGTGTGGTAGGGTCAATCTCCATGCCCACGATGCGACCGTTGCTGTCGGTGGTAAAAAAGGTACTCTCGCTGCCCTGGGTCACACGGCGCATGGCCGGATCGTTGGTGTAGAGCAGCGTGACGTCCGCGTCCTTTTCGGCGTGAAAGCGCATCATATCACGAAAATCCGTGTTGATGATAAAGTGACTGGTGGTTAGGATGATGTATTCCTGCCTGCAGCGGTGAAGGTAATTGGCGTTGGATTGCAGCGCGTCCACCAAACCGTTGTATACGCCTATGTTTTCCCGCGTTAAAAAGGGCGGGAGGATGGCCAAACGGTTGTTTTTTCCGTGGAGATCCCATTCCTTGCCGCTGCCCAGGTGATCCATCAGCGAATGGTAGTTTTTTTGGGTGATTACACCCACGTTGCGGATGCCGGTGTTGACCATGCTGGATACAGGGAAATCGATCACGCGGTATCGGCCTGCCACCGGCAGCGCCGCCACAGCCCGCACCTGGGTAAGCTCACGCAGGCGCGCGTCATTTTCGCCGGTGTAGATAAGGCCCATGATGTCTTTCATCAGCACTGCCTCCCTGCTTCAATCTGCTCACCCGCCAGCACCACCGTGCCCGCCGCAAGCACCGCGCCGGGGCCGATCACCGCAATGTTGCCCTCGGGTTCACCAACCAAACAGCCCGGCCCGATCACCGCATCTTCGGCCACGATGGTCCGCTGCACCTTGGCTCCCCGGGCGATTTTTGCCCTGGGCATCACCACGGCATCGAGCACCTGGGCCCCAGCCTCCACCTGCACACCGGCAAACAGCACGCTGCCCCGCACCTCGCCAAATACCTCGCAACCCTCGGTCATCAGCGTATTGGCGGCCAAAGCGCCGGGGGCGATGTAGTGGGGCGGCATACCCGGATTGCGGGCGTAGATGCGCCAGCGCTTGTCGTCCAAATTGATGGGCATGGGTTGTTGCAGCAGGTCCATGTTGGATTCCCACAGGCTCTCTACAGTACCCACGTCTTTCCAGTAGCCTTCGAAGGGATAGGCATACACGCCCTGGTTCTCCCCCAGCATCATGGGGATCACGTTTTTGCCAAAGTCGTTGGAAGACTTGGGATCGGCTTCGTCCCGCTCTAAGTAATGGCGCAGCTTGCTCCAGGTGAATATGTACACACCCATGGAGGCCTTGTTGCTTTTGGCCTTCTTGGGTTTTTCTTCAAACTTTACAACTCGGCCCCACTCGTCGGTATCCATGATGCCGAACCGGCCGGTCTCTTCCCACGGTACTTCCAGCACGGCAATGGTTACATCGGCTTGCTTTTGGATGTGGTAGGTGAGCATGGCGTTGTAGTCCATCTTGTAAATGTGGTCACCGGCCAGCACAAGCACGTACTCGGGGTTAAACTGCTCCACAAAACCGATGTTTTGGCAGATGGCGTTGGCCGTGCCCCGATACCACTCGCCGCTTTTACCCTTAACATAGGGCGGCAACACAAACACACCGCCGTTGGTTAAATCCAGATCCCAGGGCGAGCCTGAGCCGATGTACGCGTTTAGCTCCAGCGGCTGATACTGGGTGAGCACCCCCACCACGTCGATGCCGGAGTTAGA
Source organism: Clostridia bacterium (assembly GCA_009784985.1). Classification (GTDB taxonomy): domain Bacteria; phylum Bacillota; class Clostridia; order Christensenellales; family Aristaeellaceae; genus WQXF01. The sequence continues at coordinate 9,142 of WQXF01000085.1, forward strand.
GCAGTTGGAAAGGGGGAAGTCAATGATCCGATACTTCCCGCCAAAGGGCAGGGCGGGCTTGGCCATATGCTTGGTTAAAATGCCCAACCGGCTCCCCTGCCCGCCTGCCAACAGCATGGCAACACATTGTTTTTTTCTCATGCCCGGCGCACGCTCCTGTTCTGTATTTCGGTTGGCGTATGCAAATTATAGCACATAAATAATTATTGGGCTAGAGGAAAAGCACATAAAAAACCGCCCTGCTATGCAGCGGCGGTTCATCAGTTTCTACTTAAATTCTCCCCAATTCTCGCTCAGCAGCGCCGTTTGATTCAGAAAGTCCATTTGATAACGTATCGCATGGTGGTCCTTTATCAGCATGCCGTCCGTAAGACGAATCTCAAGAATACAACAGTTCTTATCTTGCTCATTGTTTGCGTCGTCATACCACACGAACGCTTCGCGAAGTTTTGACCTGATTTCACTATTTTGCGGCTCCAGCACCCAACCGAGGTTCTTGCCCGTGCCGTGTCCGCTGAACCAATCCACAGCACAGATGGCAACTTCTGGATTCATTTCGATTTGTTTCATTTTGTTTGAGGGTGCGTATGTGCTGATGTAAAACACGCCGTTTTCGTAATAAGCGTCAACCATCCGGTTGTACAGGCGCTCGCCATCGGTTGTAGCGATTGCGATAAGGCTGTCTTTGCCAAAGCGTTCGGCCATGATGTTCATTGCGTTTTCATATTTTTGCATTTTTTATCATTCCTTTCTCCATAATTATACTACTGCCGCATGTCTTTGGCAACTGTTAGTCAATATAACATTTATGTTCCGCGAAACCTTTTCAACCGCAACGCGTTGGCCAGCACCGAAACCGAACTTAAGCTCATGGCCGCCGCCGCAAGCATGGGGCTCATCAGCGGCCCGCCAAACAAATGGAGGGCGCCCGCCGCAACCGGGATGCCGATCACATTGTACCCAAAGGCCCAAAATAAGTTTTGTTTGATGGTGCGCATGGTTCGTTTGCTCAAGCGGATGGCCGTGGGTACGTCCATCAGGTCGTTTCGCATCAGCACGATATCGGCGCTCTCCATCGCAATATCCGTACCGGAGCCTATGGCGATGCCGATGTCCGCTTGGGCCAGGGCGGGCGCGTCGTTGATGCCATCCCCCACCATGGCGACTTTTTTGCCCTGGGCTTGTAATGCTTTGATTTCGTTTGCTTTATCCTCGGGCAGCACCTCAGCCAGCACATGATCGATGCCCACCTGACGTGCGATAGCCTCGGCGGTTTTTTGACTGTCGCCGGTGATCATTGCCACCTCGATGCCCATTTTTTTTAGGATTTGAATCGCGGCATGGCTGGAGGGTTTCACCACATCCGCCACGGCGATCACACCACCCATGCCGCCGTTTGCCGCCACATACATGGGCGTTTTTCCCTCACCCGCCAGCTTGTGAACTGTCTCTTCCCATTCCATAAGAGAAATGCCGCGCTCTTCCATTAGCTTGCAATTGCCCACCAGAACAGTTTGACCGTTGACTGTCGCCTCAATGCCGCGCCCTGTGATGGACATAAAACGCTCCGCCTCCCAAAGGGCCAACCCTTTTTCGATGGCGCTCCGAACAATGGCTTGGCCCAGGGGATGTTCCGAAGCTCTTTCGGCAGATGCGGCCAACCGCAGCAGCTCATCGGCCTCAACCCTATCGGGCAACACATCAGTCACAGCGGGTTTGCCCTCGGTAATGGTGCCCGTTTTGTCCAACACCATGGCGGTGATCCCATGGGCCACCTCCAGCGCCTCGCCGCCCTTGATCAATATGCCGTTTTCCGCGCCCTTGCCCGTGCCCACCATAATGGCCGTGGGCGTAGCCAACCCCAGGGCGCAGGGGCAAGCGATCACCAGTACCGATATAAATATCGTTAGCGCAAATCGTATCTCGCCCGTGCCCAGGAACCAGGCGATCCCCGCCAGCACCGCAATGGCGCATACCACGGGCACAAAGGTTCCGGCTACGATATCCGCCAATTGGGCGATGGGGGCCTTGGAGCCTTGGGCGTCCTCCACCAGCTGAATGATCCGCGCCAGCGCCGTGTCCGCGCCGATCTTCTCTGCCCGAAAGCGGATCGTGCCCGTGGTATTTAAAGACGCGGCGTACACGGAGTCGCCCGCTTCTTTGTCCACGGGCAAACTCTCCCCGGTGAGCATAGACTCGTCAATGGCCGTATGGCCAGCGGTCACCGTGCCGTCCACCGGAATCCGGCCGCCCGGCCTCACCGCCACGATATCGCCGATCTCCACCTCGCTGATGGGTATCTCTTTCTCCCCGCCCTCCCATAAGACCACGGCAGTGGATGGCGTTAGCCCCATCAGCTTCTCGATCGCCTCCCCCGTCCGGCCCTTGGACAGGGCTTCCAGGGTTTTGCCTAGCAGGATCAGCGCGATGATCACACCTGCGGTTTCATAGTACAAGGCATCCACCGCCATGGCATCACCCCTGGCAATCCGCCAGGTGTTGTACAGGCTGAATACCATGGCCGCACCTGTCCCGATGGCAATGAGGGAATCCATATTGGGGCTGCGCCGGATCAGCGCTTTAAAGCCATCGGTATAAAACCTGCGCCCCACAATGAGCGTGGGGATGGTGAGCAGCAATTGGGCCAGGGCGTATTCCAGGGGATTGTGAGCCATGGCATGATGCAGGCTTGCCGCAAAGGGCAAGGGTATCATATGGATCATCGGAGCCATAGAGATGTAAAAGAGTGGCAGGGTAAACACCATAGCGATGATGCACCGATAGCCAAGTGTTTTTACTTCCTTTTGTTTGTGCACCCGTTCTTCGCCTGCAACCACCTGGAACCCAGCCTTTGTGATGGCCTCACGTATGTCGGATAGGCGGATTTGCTGTGGATCATACACGATTGTTGCTTTTTCCGTAGCGATATTTACCGAGGCGCTTTCTACACCCGCAAGGGCTTGGATGATTTTTTCCAGCCGCTGGGCGCAGGCTGCGCAATGCATGCCTTGGATACTAAGTATTTGGTTTGTCATGGGGCCACCTTTCTATCAGCAAGCGGCGGGATGCCGAGGGCGGCATCCCCTACAATGGGAACGGGCGCACCCACAGACGCATATGGCCGTAACCTCGTAGGGGACGCCGCCCTCGGCGTCCCGTCGCGTGCCGTGGATCAAGTTATGATCAACGCCTCCTGGCTGTTTACCTGCGGGTTGCCTTCTTTTCGGCACACGCGGCTGTAATCCCCCTTGGCGTTCATCACCCACGCCTTTTCGGTATCGCTCCATTCGCGCTCCAATATCCCGCGCACCCGCGCGCGCAGCGCCGGATCCTCCACGGGAAACAGCAGCTCCAC
>WQXF01000086.1 GCA_009784985.1 Clostridia bacterium
GAACATGGGTGAAATAGGCCGCAGAACCGCGGAGTTGCTGCTTCAGGGATTGGACGATCCCCTTTCCGCCGCTGAACAAATCGTTGTTCCTACACGGCTCATCATAGCCGGAACCACTGGCAAAGCGCCGTGCGCGGAAAGCGTACGGACGGAAGGAGAGGTATTATGATTGCCGAGCGTGCGCTGGATCAAACCCTGCGGAAGCTCCACCGCTTGGAGCAACAATTGCATGAGCGCATCTTCGAGAAGGTGGATGAAGCGGCGCTGCTGGGTTTTTACCAAACCGCCCAACCCCTGGACACCATCCCGCCCCGGGAGATTTTTGGCCCGCCGCCATCGGACGGACAATGGGGCGGGGAAGGCATGTACGGCTGGTTCATTGCCGAATACACTGTGCCGGAGCATTTGGCGGGTAAGCCGTTGTTTTTGTTTCCGCGTATCGGCGGGTATGAGGGTACGCTGTGGGCAGAGGGCGAGATTATCGCAAACTTTGCATGCAAAGAGATCATTGGCTCCCACGGCAATCATTACGCAAAGCGGTTTACAGCAGGCGCGGAGGCCGGGCAGCGTATCTCCCTGGCGCTGGAATACTATGCCTATCACGATATGCCGGGAGGCCAGCCCTTTGACGAGGAAGGTTGCGCTAGCTACTACTATCCGGTGGGCCCGCTGAATATCTGCGTACAAGATCCGTTGCACCTGGCCTATTGGGCGGATCTGCGTACGCTGCTTGATCTGGTCGCTGCGCTGCCCGATACCAGCTTTCGCCGGGCTGATGTGTTACATACGCTGTACCAAGTGCATACACAGGTGCTGTACGACGAGGCCCATGCCCCGGCCGGCGCGTTCCGGCGCGGTTTGGAAAAAACACACCCCTTGCTGCAAGCCCAGCTTGCCAAGCGCAACGGCCCCACCGTACCCTTCGTGGGGCTTGTGGGCCATTCGCACATGGACACCGCCTGGCTTTGGCCCATGGCCGAAACGGTAAAAAAGTGCGTGCGCACCTACGCCAACCAGCTCTCCTTAATGGAGCAATACCCGGAGTACCGTTTTGTGCAGAGTTCCGCCTACCACGCCGAGATGGTGCGCCGCAGTTCGCCTGCCCTCTTTGCGCGCATCCAGGCCGCCGTGGCAGCAGGGCGTTATGAACCCAACGGCGGTGTGTGGGTGGAATGCGACGGCAACCTAGCGGGCGGCGAGTACATGGCGCGCCAATTCTTGTGGGGGCAGCGTTATACGCAAAAACACTTTGGGTACCGCGCCGACACGTTTTGGCTGCCCGACACCTTTGGGTACAGCTTTTCCCTCCCCCAGATCATGCTGGGCTGCGGCATAAAATACTTCCTCACCACCAAGATGAGCTGGAACGACACCAACAAGTTCCCATACACCTCGTTTTTATGGCAGGGGTTAGACGGCAGCCGGGTACTCACCCACCTTAACCGTTCGCACTTGGGGCCGGATCCGCACATGCTTAACGATTTGACGATGGACGGCCACGTCACCGGCGATCCAATCCTGGAGAAAACCTGCACCGACATGCGCCTGTTCTCCTATGGCAAGGGCGATGGAGGCGGCGGGCCGGAGTTTGAGATGATCGAGATGGCACGCCGCCTTGGCGATTTAGAGGGAGTGGCGCGCTCCTCGCATATCTCGGTCAGCGAGTTTATGGGCAGGCTGGAAGAAAGCGGGCGTGGCCTGTCCGTGTACGCGGACGAGTTGTACTTGGAACTGCATCGCGGCACGCTGACCAATCAGCACAACATCAAGCGCAATAACCGGCTGGCGGAGATCGCACTGCACGCGCTGGAATTACTCACTGTGTGCCGCGCGGTCCAACACGGCGCAACGGCTTGCGGCACGGCAATCGATCCGTTGACGGAGACGCTGCTGGTCAACCAGTTTCACGACATCCTCCCAGGCACCTGCATTCACAGTGTGCATCAAACCTCGCTGGATCAGACCGGCACGTTGATCCGCGAAGCGTCGGCCATGGCGCTGGAAGCACTGGAAACCGACGGCGACCCTGCCTGTGTCACGCTGTTTAATCCGCTGAGCTTCAACCGCGGCGACGTGCAGTATCTGCCGGATCGGCCAGGCATGCGCGTGGCGGGGGGGTATGCGCAGCAACGCGTCATCAATGTTCACGGCGAAGGGCTGCTTGCCGTGGCCGGTATCGCTTTGCCCGCGCTTGGCGGTATGACGCTGCGGTGGGAGCCAGGCGAACCCCGGGACTCAAAATGTTCATTCATTTTGGAAAACAATATGCTGATCACCCCGTTCGCACGCGTGGAATTCGACCCCCAAGGTGCGATTGCCTCCTATGTTGACCTTGCGACCGGCCGCGAACTGCGCGGCCCGCACGGGCTACCTTGGAACACCTTCTTGCTGGCGGAGGATGTATCCGCAGCTTGGGACAGTTGGGATATCGATGCTGATCTGGAGGCCAAATTCACACCCGCAGGCCGCCTGCTCTCCAGGGAAGTCGTGGCGGAAGGCCCGGTGGAGTTGCGCATCCGCAGCCGCTATGCGCTCACGGAGCAGACTTTTATTGAGCAAGATATGATCTTCTACGCCGATTCACCGCTCATCGCCTTTGATACCGTGATGGAGTGGCAGGAAACCCATCGCTTCCTCAAGGTCGCCTTCGACACCGCTTTGGTGGCTGACGGCGCACGGCACGAGATACAGTTCGGCCATATCCGCCGCAGCAACCACCGCTCCACCAGCGTGGAGAAAGCTCGCTTTGAGGTGTGCAACCACAAATACACTGATCTTTCGGAAGGCGGCTACGGTATCGCGCTGCTCAACGATTGCAAGTACGGCATCAGTGTGGAGGAAGGCAACATGCGCCTATCCCTGCACAAGGGCGGAAATCGCCCGGATCGCCAGGGGGATCGCGGGCGACACTTCTGCCGCTATGCGCTCATGCCGCACCAGGGCGGATTCAGTGCGGAAAATGTGGTAAAGCCCGCGTATGCATTCAATTATATTCCCATAACGAAGCAGGGCGCGGGAGCGTTGGCATCCCTTGTAACCGTAGATGCGCCCAATGTGATCGTGGAAACCGTAAAACCCTGCGAGGATGCCAACGCCGCCTACATCCTGCGTTTGTACGAGGCCACCGGCACGTACACAAACGCGACGCTGACCTTCGGCCATCCGGTTCATAGGCTGACGTTAACAAATATGCTGGAGGAGGCGCAAAGCGAGCAACCCATGACGATCACCTTCCGTCCCTTCGAGATCAAGACCCTTCGGGTCGCATATTAAAAGGAGTGTTGTCCATGTTGCCTAGGCCGGAGTATCCAAGACCACAGATGGTCAGAGACCGGTGGATGAACTTAAACGGAGAATGGGAATTTGAAATGGATCACGGCAAAAGTGGCAGGCCCAGGAAAAGGTATGAGGCAAACGGCCTGGACGGAAAGATTTTGGTGCCCTTTTGCCCTGAAAGCAAACTTTCCGGGATAGGGCATACGGACTTTATGGCTTGCGTTTGGTACAGCCGGGCGTTTGAAGTGCCCGACGGCTGGCGGTCGGAACGGGTGCTGCTTCATTTCGGCGCGGTGGATTATAAGGCAGAAGTATGGATCAACGGGGTTTCCACCGGAACGCACAAGGGCGGATATTCTTCCTTCTATTTCGACATAACCGAGCATCTGGCTCCGGGCACAAACCGAGTGACCCTATGCGCCGAGGATGATGTCCGCTCCGGCCTGCAACCGCGGGGCAAGCAGAGCGACAAATACCATTCCTATAGCTGCCTGTATACGAGGACAACGGGAATATGGCAGACCGTTTGGCTTGAGTGCGTACCGCAGACATACATCGGTTCCCTAAAGTACATTCCCGATCCGGATAACGGATGCATTCACATCGAGGCCTCGTTTAAGGGGGGAGCCGATGGATGCGCGTTCGTTGCATCGGCTGCGTTCGGCACAAAGAAGATGGGTGACGGAAATGCTGTCGTGACCGGGGATCGGGCCAACATAACCATTCATCTTTCGGAAAAACATCTTTGGGAACCTGGGGCGCCCAATCTGTATGATTTGCAGCTTTCCCTCGAAAAAGGGGGTCGGCGGCTCGACACGGTATCCAGTTATTTTGGGCTGAGATCGGTGAAACTGAAAGATCGAAAAATATGGATCAACGACAAGCCTGTGTTCCAAAGGTTGGTTCTTGATCAGGGATTTTACCCGGATGGAATCTACACGGCGCCTACGGACGAAGCTTTAAAAAAGGATATCGAGATTGCGATAGGGCTTGGATTTAACGGCGCAAGAATGCACGAAAAGATGTTTGAGCCAAGGTATATTTACTGGGCGGATAAGCTTGGTTTTCTACTGTGGGGAGAACATGCCAACTGGGGCTTGGACATCACCACCGCAGCGGGGCTGGCGAATTTTTTGCCGGAATGGATGGAGACGCTGGAAAGGGATTTCAACAGCCCCGCCATCATCGGGTGGTGCCCCTTCAACGAAACTTGGGATATGCCCTGTAAATCCGGACACGGAAATATCGCGCAGGACGACGAGGTGCTGCGGATCGTGTATCTGGTAACCAAGGCGCTGGACAAAACAAGGCCGGTGATTGACACAAGCGGGAACTATCACGTTGTGACCGACGTTTTTGACATCCATCCTTACGAGCAGGACGTGGCCAAATTCTCCGCATTTTTTGAACCCATGAAGCACGGCGGAGAAGCGTTCAACACCTTCCCGGATAGGCAGACATATCAAAACCAGCCCTATTTTGTGAGCGAGTACGGCGGGATATGGTGGAACCCCGGACAGATGGACGACAAGTCCTGGGGTTATGGAGCCAGGCCCGCGACTGAAGAGGAATTTTTCCAGCGGTATGAGGGCCTTACCCACACGTTGCTAGACAATCCCCACATCTGCGCGTTTTGTTATACCCAACTTTACGATGTGGAGCAGGAGGTCAACGGCCTGTATACCTACGACCGGAAGCCCAAATTCGATCCCGAAATGATACGTAAAATCAACACGCGCAAGGCGGCGATTGAGTGATGCTCACAGCTCTGAGGCTTGTGCCCTTTTCTCATGGAGAGATCACGCCCACCGGCTGGCTCAAGCGCCAACTGCGCATTCAAGCCGACGGCCTGTGCGGGCATCTGGACACCGTGTGGCCCGATATCCAAGACAGCCGCTGGATAGGCGGCCAGGCCGAAGGCTGGGAACGTGTGCCGTATTGGCTGGACGGGTTTATCCCCCTGGCCTACCTGCTGGACGACGAAGATATGAAGCGCCGCGCCGGGCGGTACGTGGACAGCATCCTAGCCCGGCAGGCCGAAGATGGCTGGATTTGTCCCTGCGCTCCCCAGGAGCGCGCTACCTACGATATCTGGGCCAGCTTGCTGATCGGCAAGGTGTTGGCGATGTACGCCGATTTGAGTGGCGACTTGCGTGTTGAGCCAGCGCTGGAACGGCTCTTTGCCCAGATGGAAGATCACCTGGATCACCATACCCTGCACAGATGGGGTGCGGCACGCTGGTTCGAAGGCCTGATCACTCTGTTCTGGTTGTACGAACGCACCGGCGAAGAGTGGTTGCTTCGGGTGGCGCGCAAACTTGAGATTCTCGGCTTTGATTACGAGAAGCTGCTGTGCGACTATCAAGACCAGGAGCCTCAACGCAAATGGACGTTCCTTACCCACGTGGTCAATCTGGCCATGTGCATCAAACAGGGCGCGCTCAAGAGCCGTCTTAACCGTGCTGATCCAAACGCCTTCGCCTATGCGGCGCTCCAAAACCTGTTGCGCTCCCACAGCATGGCGGTGGGCCACTTCAGCGGCGACGAGTGCGTGGCTGGCGACGCGCCCAACCGAGGCACTGAACTGTGCGGCGTGGTAGAAGCCATGTACTCCTACGAACAATTGCTTAGCATTGGCGGAGACCCACACTGGGGTGATGTACTGGAGCGGCTGGCTTTTAACGCCCTGCCCGCCACCATAAGCACCGACATGTGGACACATCAGTATGATCAGATGACCAATCAGGTGCGGTGCCAGGCATTGCCCAGCGATCATGTGGTATTTGGCACCAACGGGCCGGAATCACATCTATTCGGCCTGGAACCTAACTATGGCTGCTGTACGGCCAACTTCGGCCAGGGCTGGCCCAAGCTGGCCATGTCTGCCTTTATGTGCGGGCAGGATGAACTGGCCTCGGTGGTGCTTGTTCCCAGCCAAGTGCGGTGCAAAATAGGCGGCGTGCCGGTAACATGCAGCTTGGAAACAGAGTATCCCTTCAAAGGCGACATGCGCTACATTGTGGAATGTGCGAGTGAAGCCGAATTTTCGTTGAGCATCCGAATCCCTGCCTTCGCAAGCTACGCCACAGTAAACGGCGAACCCGTGCAAGTGGGTGCTTTTCATAAGGTGCGCCGTGTCTGGCAGGGAACCGAAGAGGTGCGGGTGGAATTAACGTTTGATTTCGACTTTGTGCCCCGGCCCCGTGACATGGCCTGCCTATGGCGCGGCCCGTTGCTTTATTCGGTGGCGATTGAAGAGAAGTGGGAGAAGCGCGAGTATGTCACCAACGGCGTAGAGCGCAAGTTCCCTTTTTGCGATTATGAGGTTTTGCCAATGTCGCCGTGGAATTATGCTTTCTATGGCAAAAATCCATGCCTGAAGGAGAATGAGGTTGCTGCCGCACCCTTTGATACCGCTGCACCAGCTGTGGAGGTGTATGTGGATATGGCGCCGATTGATTGGCCGGAGGAGTATGGTATATGCGCCACCGAACCGCGCGGAAGAGAACCGTTAGGCCCGCCCCAACCGGTACGTATGATTCCCTACGGTTGCGCTAAACTGCGCATGACCGAAATGCCTGTTGTGGGGGAATAAGTGTTTCGCCTATCTTCCATTCGGTCTCAATGATTTACCTTGTGGCAGGCTGTGTTTGGTCTTCAAAAAGTGCCCTTGACTCATCCTCAAAACCCGTTATAATGCTGACCTCGAGGGCGAGGACAAGGATATTGTGCTTTTGAGTTCCTGTCGCCCTCGGTACTTATCAAGCAGCGGGTTTTGATGATGGGGCAGGTGTTCACCGGCATACTGGTCAGTCACGGTTCAAATTTCCTGCATGATTTATGGAGCAAGATGAATCGTTCCCCAGTAAACCAAGACGATACTTAATGCGGTTCCTTGATCCCCGTTCACGGCATTGCTGTGTGCGGGGGATTTTGTTTTCGGTTGCCGTGTGGGTTTATATCGACAAACAAAACCCCTCGAAAACCTAGTGCTTTCAAGGGGTTTTACCTATGCGCCATCGGGGACTCGAACCCAGGACACCCTGATTAAGAGTCAGGTGCTCTACCAACTGAGCTAATGGCGCACAACGTTTTCATATTTTACTGCATGGGTTTCGCTTTGTCAAGATTTTTGGATGATTACTTTGCCGTTTTGTTCAAAAAATCAAATTCATACCGCAACTCGCCATATTTTTTTTCGTGGTCGGTGATTATGCCATCGGTGAATTGGATGCGTATGGCTTGCTGATGATACGATTTGATGAACCATTGTGCCACACAACAGTTCCTATATGAATTTCTAAAGCAACACTTAAGCCTTTGCGAGAAATCCTATTCAATGTGCAAGATTGATAATAGGATCGTTTATCAATATCGTATAAGGGCTTATGTGGGAATTAAGGAAAAAAAAGCTTGACGTGTGTGTAGCATCATAGCTTAGGCTGGAAAGCGCTGGGGCATCACAGACGGGATTTTTGCAGATGGCCTAGCAGCCCATTCCACTCATCTAATAGACTATGAAAGAGGTGCACAAAATGTTAGGTCAATTCAAACGCGTACTGTCATTGCTATTGGCGCTTACCCTATTGATGGGTGTCACGCCGGTTGCTGGTTTCGCCACTGAGGACGCAGTTTCTCCCGAGCTACAGGCCGTTCTCGATGATCCCCCTCCTTCTTTTGAGGGAATCATACCTCTGCCCATGCCTGTGCCCGAGCCAGAGGCCACACCCGAGCCCGAAGCCACGCCCGAGCCCGAAGCCACGCCCGAACCCGAAGATACGCCTGAACCCGAGGTTACGCCCGAGCCTGAAGGTGCGCCCGAGCCCGAAGATACGCCCGACACAGAGCCGCCGGACGCTCCTGTCGTGATCGCGGAATTCGATAAGCTGGATGAGGCGACCCTTTTCCAGCGCTATGGTCTGGGCGAACTATCGTCGCAGGATGAGCCGGTTCTGCCGGGCGCGCTCACCGGCATGGATACCTGCGGTGCGCCCTTTGTTATAGAAGAAATCGTTTGGCAAAGCGTTCCCCCCTTCGACCCTGCCGTATTGGCGGAGTATACCTTTCTGCCCGGGCTGCCCGCGGGTTACGAACTGGCGGAGGGCGCCCAGGCGCCGGTGATCAAGGTGAACATCGAGGCCACGGCCATTCAAATTGACGCCGGGGACATCCAGGGCGTCACGCCGCCCGCCGCCGGGGAAAGCCCGGTGGAGGCCATCACGGAAACGGAGCAGTACACCGGTACGGTAAGCTGGACACAGGTGGAGTCCGACACGTCCGAATTCGAAACCCAATATACGGCGACCATCATCCTGACGCCGGGGGAAGGCTATACGCTGGAAGGCGTGGCGGAGGACTTTTTCACCGTGGAAGGCGCACTGAGCGTAAGCAACGACGCGGACAGCGGCGTGGTCACGGCGGTGTTCCCGGCCACGCAGGCAGCAGGCCTGTATAACGCCGGTGATATCGCGGTGATCAACAACATCATCGCCAACAATGGACTGAGTTGGACAATTGCCAATCCCGCGGACGGAAGCTATGTCCCTCCGGACTGGCGTGACGTCAGATGGTCACTTGGATCCGAGGATAGGCGCATAACCCATATGTATATATCTTCTAAATGGTTATGGGGTGAGCTGGACGTATCAGGTTTGTCTGCATTGGTCGAGTTGAATTGCTCCTACAACTACTCCCTGGGCGCGCTGGATGTATCAGGTTTGTCTGCATTGGTCAAGTTGAATTGCTCCAACAACTCCCTGGGCGCGCTGGATGTATCAGGTTTGTCTGCATTGGTCGAGTTGGATTGCCGATACACCAGCCTGACCGCGCTGGACGTATCAGGTTTGTCTGCATTGGTCGAGTTGAATTGCTCCTACAACCGCCTGACCGCGCTGAATGTGTCCAAAAATACTGCACTGTACGAGTTGGATTGCTCCTACAACAACCTGACCGCGCTGGATGTGAACACTGCACTGGCGTTCTTGGATTGCTCAGACAACAGCCTGTCCAAACTGGACGTGTCAAAAAGCACTGGGCTGTGGGTCTTGGATTGCTCCTACAACAACCTGACCGCGCTGGATGTGTCAAAAAACACTGAGCTGTGCGAGTTGAATTGCTCATTCAACTACGTCCTGACCGCGCTGGATGTGTCCAAAAATACTGCACTGTACGAGTTGGATTGCTCAGCCAACAACCTGACCGCGCTGGACGTGTCAAAAAACACTGAGCTGTGGGAGTTGACTTGCCGTTACAACCCCATCACACACTTCAAATCGACGAATGGCCGCGAGTTGTACGTCACGATCTTGCCGACATCGAACTCTCGTGTGGATCTCCACTTTGAACCTTCTACCGGGGACTGTTGGCTTCAGGCTTGGACGAACATGGCATATACATCTTTAGAATGGACGGTTACCGGAGCCGGCACGACGATGGACATAACCGATTATTACGTGTACATCATGCTTGAGCCCGACGCCGGCCCCACCATGGTCACAGCGAACTTCATCCTTCGAGTCTATACCGCCGCCATCGGGGGCGTCACCGCGCCGGCCACTGGGGAAACCCCGGCGAATAGCATCACCGAAACGGAACAGTACACCGGCACGGTGAGCTGGTCGCCAGCCCACGCCACCTTTAAGCCCGGTACGGCCTACACGGCGGCCATCGTCCTGACGCCGAAGGAAGGCTATACACTGGAAGGCGTGGCAGCGAACTTCTTTACCGTGGAAGGCGCACAGAGCGTAAGCAACGACGCGGGCAGCGGCGTAATCACGGCAAAATTCCCGGCCACGGGCATCAAGGTTGATACCGGGGCCAGCCAGGGCGCAACTCGGCCGTCCGCCGGGCAAAACCCGACAAAGACCATCACCAGAACGAAATCCCTGTATAACCTCGGGGACATCGCGGTAATCAACGACATCATTGAAAGAAGCAATCTGGACTGGGATGGGTGGATTTCCGGCGATACGCCGCCCGCAGATTGGGCACAGGGTATCGAATGGTCTGACGGTAAGGTGAATAAGCGGATCGTGGAACTCGATATCAGCGGCCAAAAACTCACGGGGATGCTGGATGTGTCCGGCCTGGATGAGCTAACCAAGCTGGATTGCTCGGATAACGATCTCACCAGCCTAGACGTATCCGGTTGTTCCAAGCTAGCGTACTTGGATTGCTCCGGCAATGACGTAACCGAGCTAGATCTATCCGGCAATGGCAAGCTAATTGACTTCAATTGTTCGGATAACCCCCTGGCGAAACTAAAGCCGGTGAGCGGCGGTAGATTCCATATTGCGATTGAGAGAATATAGCCATCTGTGATTCCCCAAAGGCGCCGAAACAAAAAGGCGCCTTTTTTGTGCCCCTTGGGATAAATTGATTGAATCTTGGATGTGATCATGATATGATAAAATAAGGGAAAGGCACGCATCACAACGGAAAACATTTTTTCTGGGGGTGATCTCATGTTTTTGCGAAAACATCCTTCCATCGCAAAAACGCCGCGCAAGCTGTTGAAAAACAAAAGCAGCCTTGCCGTGCGCTTTCGCAACATCAATATCCTGCTGTTTGTACTGGCTTTTTGCATTATAACGGCGGTAATGGCTGCGGTTTTTAATGATGTAATTAGAGGTCTGTCTTCCGGCTACGCTGTGCGCAATGCCGCCACCTCTGCCGAGGTGCTGAGCGCCCGCATCGTTAAGGAGCTTGGCTTGCTGGCAAAGGCCGCCCGCTCCAGCGCGGTGAGAGAATGGATGGCCGATGAAGGCGACGACGACAAAAAGGCGCTCGCGTACAATGAAATGGCGGGCATTGTCGGGGAATTATACAGCAGTAATCTATATGTCGGTCTGGAAGGATCGCTGCATGAGTACAAAATCGAAGAGGGTTATGCCGCAGAGCATTTCCAGCCATTCACCACGCTGGACAGGAATAACCCGATGGACGCATGGTACTTCGAGTGTATCGCGGCAGATAATGACTATGTACTCGGTGTGGGCATAGACAATGTGATGCAAAGAAAACGGGTTTGGCTCAATTATATGGTAACTCAAAACGGGGTTCCCCTTGGAGTTATTTGTACGGGGCTGGAGTTTTCACATATTGTGGGCGAGCTCTTTTCCAACTATGACGACAACAATATGCGCGGCTTTATTATAGATGAAAACGGCATTATCCACATGGACAGCTCCTTAATCGATAGCGAAGCGTTCTTGTACCATGATTTTGAAACGCATATCGATACCGAGTTACCGGATCCGGACGCTCTTGCCACCATATGGACCCATCTGAGTGGTATGAATGGCTATCCTGAAGAGACAGGCGAGCCGATGGTGATTGAACTATCATCCGGCTCATACCGTTATATGACGATTACCTCTATTCAGTTTACGAACTGGGCGGTGGTGATACTGTCCGGTACTCCGTCGCTTTTTGACATATCCTTGTTTTTTCCGGTGGCCATTATCGTACTTGTCTTGCTTGTCGCGTTCGCTTTGATTACCAACACCGCCAATTACCGCCTGATATTTCTTCCGCTGGGCAAGATGAGCCACAGCTTAGCGATATTCAAAGAGAATCACGAAGGAAGCATTTATGGTGTTGAGCGCAATGACGAATTAGGGGAATTGTCAAAAACGATTCAGGATTTATTTACCAAAGCAAATGTTGACGCGCTTACGGGTATCTACAACAGGCGTTTCATGGAAAATAACCTCCAGCATGCCATGGAGTTTTTAGCTCGTGCCAACGGTTTGCTGAGCGTACTTATGCTTGATATAGACTACTTCAAAAAGTATAACGACACATATGGCCACGATCAAGGGGATGTTTGCTTAAAGCAGGTCGCTAAGGCTTTGGCAAGCAGCATAACGGGGCCGAACGATTTTGTCGCACGGTACGGGGGCGAAGAGTTTCTCGCTGTCCTCCCCAACACAGACGAGGCCGGGGCGCGCGCAGTTGCGGAAAAGCTGCTGGAGAACGTACGGGGGTTGAACATACTTCATGCCAAGAACGACGTTGCGCCGTACGTCAC
>WQXF01000087.1 GCA_009784985.1 Clostridia bacterium
GGTTTTACCGGGTATTCCCCCGTAAGCGGTGACCTGTATTTTGCCCAGGCAAGGTATTATAATCCCGATCAGGGCCGGTTTATTTCGAAGGATCCTATAATCGGGCTAACCTTCGTTCCGGCAAGTTTGCACAACTATAACTACGTTATGAATATGCCCTTCAGGTATACAGATCAAGATGGTATGTTTTTGCATATTGTAGCAGGGGCAGTAGCAGGGGCAGTAGTAGGCGTTGCAGGGCAATTTGTCGGCGACCTCGTTGTCTCTGCAATTTCTGGCGAATGGAACTTCTCCAGCTGGGAAACTTACGTAGGCGCTGGCGTTGGGGGCGCGGTTGGAGGCGCTGTAACGATGGTTGCCGGACCAGTTGCGGGAGGCGCTGCGGCAGGGGCTGTGTCGACCTTCGTTGGCCAAGGACTCGAAAAAGCAACCGGGAAAAATGACCGTTCATGGGGCGAAATTGCTCTTAATACTGCCATTGGCGCCGGTGTTGGCGCCGCCTGCGGTTGGGCAGCCGGCAAAATTCCTGGACCCAAAATCGATGGTTTAACCTCTGGAAGAGGCAGCTACCTGCATGTGTATAGAACCACATTAGGAAGACTCAACAGCGGAAATATTGGGAGTATCTTAAATATAAGCGGAAAAACAATACTTAAATCGTGTGTTGCTATTTTCTTAACTGAAGGTATAGGAACGATTGTGATGACTCCAGTCCAAAACCTAATCATCTTGGAATGGGAAAAGCTCTATAATATCATCTGGGGCGGCGATGGAGTATCCGAAAATGATATCGCTGAGATGATCCATAATAACAAGATTATTTATCAAGATATTTTTGGCATGCAGTATGATAATCGTTATTGTGTTACCGCATGACTAAACTGAAGGGGGGCCGAACATGGACAGAGGCATATTAGTAAGATTTTGGGTTTACTTTGCTGTTTGTGTTCTATTTATTACGATTTTCGGTGCCCAGATACTGTTGGGAAAAAGGCTGATTAAACACGAAAATGCGGCGCCTCCATATCAGGCATGGGCTCAAAAGCACGAAAAAGGCATGAATATCCTAGCAAAAATTTTGATTCTTGCGGTATCAGCTACCATGATTGTCCTCGGTATTATCCCGAGCATAAGAGATTTTCCCCATATTATCAATCAGAGTTATCCTGTGGTAAAAGGGCCTGCCCTTACGCAGGCTCTGACAAATGATGCCCGTACAAAGTCTGTCAAAATTCAGGATATTGTCACAGGTGAAATTGTTCATTTGCAGTTCTACTATCGTAAGCAAATCCACAAAGGAGATATCCTGGAGGTCAGCTATCTTCCTCACACAAAGTTAGGAAGTCTGAATTCTATCATAAAAATGAATCCTGACTAAGCACAAAACTCCAATCCGTCAGTGTAGCATCAGACAAGGAGTGAAACAATAAAACTCTTTTCAAAGGAGTGGCCAAGAGAGAGGCCACAACGCATTGTTTGCAAGGAAGCAAAGAACGAAGAAGGGGGAATCGCGACATTTGTGCACGCGCTTTGAGGGGTTTTGCGACTTGTGATTTGTGACGACTCTGTGTTTTAGCTTTGCTTCTCCGAATTTGTTGTATGCATCTATGAAAACCGCAAGTACCGCTTCGAGGGTTTCAATTTTGCGGTAAAAGTATCGGCTTCAACAGGCAAGTACGGGGGTGTAATGGCAGACACCTCGGCCACTCACGCCGGAATAATGGGTCTTTATGGTTCTGCTACGCACATCCTCTGAGTACGTTCTTGTTTTAGGGGCAAGTGTGTAAATGATATTGCATTGAAATCAACGCCATTTCTCCACTCCTTCCACCCGAATAACGCCTCTGTGCAGGCTACCAAGCATCGTCGGCAAAATTCTCCCGGCGATCTTTTTTGCAATTCCCCTCGAACGCACGTTCACATTCTCGCTCATTTATGCTATACTTTTATCCGGCAGCAAAAGGAGGCCCACCCATGCAAATCCGCCCCGCAAAACCTCACGACCTACAAGCCGTGTACGCGTTGCTCTGCACCCTAAGCAACCACACCCTGCCCGAAACAACCTTTGCCGAAATCTACGCCCACAATCTCGCCCAGCCCATGATCCGCTACCTTGTAGCAGAAGAAAACGGCGTTGTTTGCGGCTTTATTAGCCTGCACATGGATCAGCACCTGCACCACGCCGCCCTGGTGGGCGAGATACGGGAGCTGATCGTGGATGAGGCGTGGAGGGGCCGGGGCGTTGGTAGCGAACTGTTGCGTGCGGCTTGCGATGAGGCCAGGGAAGCGGGCTGTGTGCAACTGGAGCTTTGTAGTGGTTTTCCGCGCACGCAGGCCCACGTTTTTTACCAGCGCAACGGCTGGAAAAAGGATCACTACAGCTTTACATACAAGTGGCTACAGGAGGAAACGTGATGAACGGACGCTTTGTGCTCAAATCGCCCTTTAAACCCCAGGGCGACCAGCCCCAGGCCATCGATGCCCTGGCCCGTGGCGTGCTCGAGGGCATGCGCGACCAGGTGCTGCTGGGTGTCACCGGCTCGGGCAAAACATTCACCATGGCCAGCGTGATCGAAAAGGTGCAGCGGCCCACCCTAGTGATCGCCCACAACAAAACCCTGGCCGCCCAACTACATGGTGAGCTCAAGGAGTTCTTTCCCGATAGCGCGGTGGAGTACTTTGTGAGTTATTACGATTATTATCAGCCCGAGGCCTACATCGCCGCGTCGGATACGTATATCGAAAAGGATTCCTCCATCAACGATGAGATCGAGCGCATGCGGCATAGCGCTACGGCCGCCTTGCAGGAGCGGCGCGATACCATCGTGGTGGCGTCGGTATCCTGCATCTATGCTCTGGGCGATCCCAAGGAGTATTATGATCAAATGGTGTCGTTGCGGCCCGGCATGCGCATGGATCGGGATGCCCTGCTGCGCGGGCTGATCAACATCCAGTACGAGCGCAATGACATCGAGTTTGCCCGAGGGAGCTTCCGGGTGCGGGGCGACGTGGTGGAGATCATCCCCGCCAATAGCGACGAGCTGGCCATACGGGTGGAGTTCTTTGGTGATGAAATCGAACGCATCTCCCATGTGGAGGTGGTGAGCGGCCGCACGGCCAACCTGCTCACCCATGCCATGGTGTTTCCGGCCACCCACTACGCCAACTCCCGGGAGAGCATTGAGGCCGCCATTGGGCAAATCGAGCGCGACCGGGACGAGCGGGTAGAGGAGCTGCGTGAGGGCGATCGCCTATTGGAAGCGCAACGCCTGCTCCAGCGCACCAATTACGACATTGAGATGCTCCGGGAGATCGGCTACTGTACGGGCATCGAGAATTACTCGCGCTATTTTGATGGCCGCCAGCCCGGCGAGGCGCCCTTTACGCTGCTGGACTATTTCCCCAAGGATTTTCTGATGTTCATCGACGAATCCCATGTCACCGTGCCCCAGGTACGCGCTATGTACAATGGCGACCGTGCCCGCAAAACCGCGCTGGTGGAATACGGCTTCCGACTGCCCTCGGCCTTTGACAACCGGCCGCTGCAGTTTCCGGAGTTTGAGGAGCGGGTGAACCAGGCGGTGCATGTGAGCGCCACCCCGGCGGCGTACGAGCTGGAGTTGGCCAAGCAAGTCGTGGAGCAGATCATCCGACCCACGGGTTTGGTGGATCCCGAGATTGCGCTGCGGCCGGCCCGGCATCAGGTGGACGATCTGCTGGGTGAGATACGGGCCACCGTGGCCAAAGGCTTTCGTGTGCTGGTGACCACCCTCACCAAAAAGATGGCCGAGAGCCTCACCGATTACCTAAAAGAAATGGATGTGCGGGTCAAATACCTGCACTCGGACATACAGACCATCGAGCGCACCCAGATATTACGCGACCTGCGCCTGGGCAATTTCGATGTGCTGGTGGGCATCAACCTGCTGCGGGAGGGCCTCGACCTGCCCGAGGTAGCCCTGGTGGCCATACTGGATGCTGATAAAGAAGGTTTTTTGCGCAGTGAGGTCTCCCTTGTGCAGACCATCGGCCGGGCGGCCCGCAACGTGGAGGGTAGGGTGATCATGTACGCAGATGCAGTCACCAATAGCATGATGCGCGCCATCGCCGAGACCAACCGCCGTCGGGCGCTGCAAATGGCCTATAATGAGGCCCACGGCATCACGCCTACCTCGGTGCAGAAGGCGGTGCGCGATCTGATGAGCATCACCCAGGCACCGGAGTGGGGTGGGAGCCGTCCTGAAGCCACCCTAAACGCCGAGGAGCTGGCTATGCTCATCGACCGGGTGGAGGATCAGATGCTGCAAGCCGCCGCCAATTTAGACTTCGAGCTGGCGGCCAAGCTGCGCGACCGGCTGTTTACGTTGCGGGGGGATGGGCCGGTTGAGGTTGTGCCGGAGCAGGGGAAAAGGCGGCGGTTGAAGAAGCCGAGGCATTGATATGAGAGGAGATGACCAAGGTTGTTATCACAATAATCATACAGCAAACAAGGATGAATATTACAGATGATGAGTTTAGCGTAGCAGCTTTTTAATTAAATAACTCAAAAAAGAAGAGGCTTCTTTCTCTTCTGAACACGTCGTATACAGAAGGCCCACACTTGCATACATTTTTTTAATCTCGTGCTCTCTTTTATTTTGCTCATTTTTTACATGCCCGTGGTGCCTGATAGCGTCTCCCATTGAAAAGAGGAGATATGCTATGCTCACGGCAACGGGAATCAATAATATGATAAAAGCCCAGTATACCCATTCGGAAGGCGTAGAAATTGACACTGCGATAAAAACAAAACTTTGCATGAGGAACCCCTCTTGTTAAGTTGGTCGTCCTTTTCATGCGTCATCAATGCTATATGGAGAACGATAGAAGCACCTTATTTGCTTGCATAAACCTTACTGGATAATTAATAAGTGAAGAAGCCACCCCCCGAAAGCTGTGCCTATGATTGCAATTAGCAGGCCTATAAGCACTTGAGTCAGCGTTGTGGGAGGTGCTTTTTTTGAAGTCTGTTCTGGATGTTCCATCGTGAGCCGTAAGATGTCGTCATTGGTTCTCCTGATCTGACGTCTGAGAGCCGATGCTCTGGAAGAATTTGATTCCAGGAGTAGCCTGGATTCATATTCCTCACGAAGCTTTCGTAGTAGATGTACCTCAGTCGAAAACATACGGTCCTCCCTTCTGCATAGGGCAGCACGGGCATGCACAGATCACATCGTACTGCTAGTGTCATTTGGCTATAATACGCTGGTGTTACTAGGCCCCGGCACCGTTTTCTCAAGCATCTCTCTGCAAAGCGAAATAGCTTCTGCTGCCAATCTCCTATCGCGTGCTTGTTGTGGTACAGATGTTTCATTGTGAGATTTGTCGTCGATGTGATCGCCAGCAAAGTAGCATCCAAACAGATAAAATAGTTGAGGATTGAGGTTTTTTTTAAGATGAGTATAGATAGCAGTCACTGCACTTTGTGAAGAAAACCCTTTTTCAGCCGTAATTAGGAAGTTTTTTACTGGCCTCTCAAGTTGTGCTGGCGGTATCATCCATGCGTCGAGCAACGCTCCTTTATAGTATTGGACGGCATTTTCGAAGTCGTTCTGTGCGAAAAGGGAATCAGCGGTTCTGAGAGAGTCCAAGGGATCAGTATTGGTAAGGTTTTCTTTGAGCCAGTGTAAGTCTTCGCGGAGGGCTTCATCGGATTCAAGCTGTAGGTTTTGAAGGAGCCTGCTTGCTGGGGCACTTGTGAATGGAGGAGGATCAGCCGCTGCTTCGCTTTTTTCATTCTTGTTGGGCGGTTTCGCCTCAAACAAATCTTCATAACGCAGCCCCAACGCATCCGCAATCCGATCCATATTTTCTCTTCGCCCACCCTGGCGCCTTCGTATGTCATCGATTGTGCTTCGCCCCATGCCGGTCATGCGAGATAGGTCTGCAACGCTTAAGCCGCGCTCTTCTAGTATACGGTCCAGTACAAAAACCACAGCATTTGCCCCCTCTTCTCTCTTCTTACCACAATATATAGTGTGTTCCCCTTGTGTTTTCGCTCAATGTGTGCTATATTACGTTTGTGGGGTACATCCAGGTAGGACAAAACCCTCACCTAAGGCGAAATCTTTGCCTGGTGTACCGAAACATGACAGAGGCTCAACGCTTCTTTGGACGGACACGTTGGGTCTCTTCCTTATCTTAACACTTCTTGAAGGGCTTATCAAGAGAAGAATGTTAAGATACATTTACTTTTCCCCCATATTTTCGGCAAGAATGTGATGCTTTATCGATAGATTGCCGAAAAATTGCCGAAATCAAACAAAACGCATACGCATTAGAAATTTCCTCCAAACAAAAACCCACACCCCCAATTGACGAGCGCGGGCCTAATATGCTAAACTAACAGGGCAGAGGCTTTTCGTTACTTAAAGCCTAAGCGGTTACCGCTTGTGATCGGTCTGATCGTCGTCACGAGCGGATTTTTTCACTTCAGCTTCGATGGCATGCAGCAGATGCAATAGAATCACAACCGCGAGCACAATCGATATCAGCAGCGTAACAGACATAGGCCCCACCTCCTTTCCTTGCAGAATGGAGGGGAAAAGCTCGGAAAGAACGTAACGTTACAAGCAAGATTTTTCCGCAATATGACACACTTCGTCAGTTTATCCGCGGTACAATGCCTATATTAAGCAGCTCTTCTTTTTTTGCCAATTCCCTCGAACATATGTTCCATTTTCGCTCAATCTGTGATATACTCTTAGCGGATCAGTTTCCAGCTAGCACGTTTCATTTGAGGGAGAAAAGATGCGATACTACACGCCTGAATGGTATCAATGCATGCAAAGCACCAGTCTTCATTTGGGGTTTCAGCCTGATGAACGCGCCGCCGTATTTAGCGAAGCGTTTTTTCAGGAAGCTTATGCCCATGTATTGTCTGAGCAGATTGATTTACGAAAAAGAATGAGAGAGCTTTCTATATTTGATTTACTCAAAAAGCATTTTGAAGGGTGTGTGTCGATGGGCCTCATGACCGGGGAAGAATGCCGCACAAAGCTGGAGGATGCGCGGGCAGAAGATGCCTTCCCCAAGCCCCCTATAAACGAGGCGGAGATAGAGGAAAAGGTGCGTAGGCGCTTGGAGTACAATCAGGAGTATTACCGGCGTCTGCTGCCGGCCGCCCTGCTTGAACAAATCGCCGATCTTCGTGTGTTGGCGCTGGGTGTAGCGACGCAGAAGGTCATTGATTCGCTCTGTGTTTTCTGTGAGGAAAATAAGCGATACGTTGAGAACGTGTTTCAAGCATATCACGAACATTGGGACACCATCAAGCAGCGTTTTCCGGAGCACATTGCAAAAAGCTTGTCGCTGCACGATGTAAAAATCAAAGAGTTCCGGCAAATGGAAGGCACGCTCACCCTGCTCCTGGGCAAGAAGTGCAATTTGAACCGCGTGCGTAGCATCACCTTTCATGATTACGAAATCGTCCGGCTGGACGATGTGGCGGGTTTTGATTGGGGATGGGAGGAACTTGATCTATGCAGCGATGGCCGGTACGCTGTGGGGATACTTTGCACCGGGCCCGAGAATCGGATTCTGGAGGTGCTGGCACGCGACATCACATTCAATATGTATGAAAGATAATTAAAGGAGACCACCCATCGTGAAGGACAAAATCTACATCAAGGGCGCCCGGGAGCACAACCTCAAAAACATCGATTTGGAAATCCCCCGGGACAAGCTGGTGGTACTCACCGGCCTTTCGGGCAGCGGCAAATCCTCGCTGGCCTTTGACACCCTGTACGCAGAGGGCCAGCGGCGGTACGTGGAATCGCTTTCTGCCTACGCCCGCCAATTCCTGGGCCAAATGGAGAAGCCGGATGTGGATTACATCGACGGCCTTTCGCCAGCCATCTCCATCGATCAAAAAAGCACCAGCCGCAACCCTCGCTCCACCGTGGGCACCGTCACCGAAATACACGACTACCTGCGCCTGCTCTACGCCCGCATCGGCATCCCCCACTGCCCGGTGTGCGGCAAGGTGATCCGCCAGCAAACCGTGGATCAAATGGTGGATCAGGTCACCGCCCTGCCCGAGGGCGCCCGCATCCAGGTGATGGCCCCCGTGATCCGGGAGCGCAAGGGCGAGTACGTTAAACTGATGGAGGATTTGCAAAAGCAGGGCTATGTGCGCGCCAGGGTAGACGGCGAGGTGTACGATCTGGGCGAGGCGCCTGCCCTCAACAAGCAGAAGAAACATACCATCGAGGTGGTAGTCGATCGCCTGATCGTAAGGGCCGACATGCATAAGCGGCTCACCGACTCCCTGGAGACCGCCCTGAAGTTATCCGGTGGGCTGGCGCTGATCGATGCTAGCGTAGATGGCGATGCCGCAGGCGAGATGCTGTTTTCCCAGAACTACGCATGCGCCGATTGCGGCGTAAGCATAGAGGAATTGACCCCCCGTATGTTTTCGTTTAACAGCCCCTTTGGTGCCTGCCCGGCTTGCAGCGGCCTGGGCACATTGCTGAAGATCGACCCGGCTCTCATCATCCCCAACTGGAACCTTTCCCTCAATCAGGATGCCATCCAGGCCGTGGCCTGGCGCACCGCCGATCCTTCGTCCATGGCCAATATGTTCTTTGGCGCGCTGGCCAAACACTATGGTTTTTCGCTGGATACCCCGTTGCGGGAGTTGCCCAAGAAACACCTGGATGTCGTGCTCTATGGCACCGGCGGCGAGAAGGTGACCATCCAGTACGAGCGGCAGCACGGCAGCGGCAGCTTTTCCGCGCCCTTTGAGGGGATCATCCCTTCCCTGGAGCGCCGCTATCGGGAGACCAGCAGCGAGGGTATGAAGGAGCAGTACGAGGCCTACATGGCCGAGACACCCTGTGAAACCTGCAAAGGCCAGCGGCTTAAGCCCGAGTCCCTGTGCGTTACGGTGGGCGGAGCTTCCATCGCCCATATATCCACCCTGGCGGTGCTGGAGGCCAAGGCCTTTTTTGACGGCCTAACCCTCACCCCCAAGGAGCACATGATCGCCCGCCAAATCCTCAAAGAAATTCATGCCCGGTTGGGTTTTCTGGCCGATGTGGGGCTGGATTATCTGTCCCTGGCACGGGCTGCGGCCACCCTGTCCGGCGGGGAGGCCCAGCGCATCCGCTTGGCCACCCAAATCGGCAGCAGCCTGGTGGGTGTGCTCTACATATTGGATGAACCTTCCATCGGCCTGCACCAGCGGGACAACGAGCGCCTGCTCACCACCCTCAAACACCTGCGCGACCTGGGCAATACCCTGATCGTGGTGGAGCACGACGAAGACACCATGTACGCCGCCGATCAGATCATTGACATCGGGCCCGGCGCGGGTATACACGGCGGAAAGCTGGTGGCCCAAGGTTCGGTGGACGAGATCAAGGCCAATCCCGCCTCCCTCACCGGCCAGTATCTTAGCGGCGCCAAATCCATCCCCATCCCCCAAAAAAGAAAAACCGCCACCGGCAAGCTGCAAATACAGGGCGCAAGAGAAAACAATCTAAAAGATATCAACGTGGATATCCCCCTGGGTGTGATGTGTGTGGTGACCGGCGTGTCGGGCAGCGGCAAATCCTCGCTGATCAACGAGGTGGTGTACAAAACCCTGGCCCGGGACCTGAACCGCGCCAAAACCCGCCCCGGCGCTCACGATGCCATGAAGGGCATCGACCGGCTGGACAAGGTGATCAACATCGATCAGTCGCCCATCGGCCGTACGCCGCGCTCCAACCCGGCTACCTATACAGGCCTATTTGACCTGATCCGCAAGGTATTTGCCCAAACCCCCGATGCCAAAGAGCGGGGCTATAAAGAAAATCGTTTTTCTTTTAATGTAAAGGGCGGGCGCTGCGAGGCCTGCTCCGGCGATGGCATCATCAAGATCGAGATGCACTTTTTGCCCGATATTTACGTGCCCTGCGAGGTGTGCAAGGGCAGGCGCTACAACCGGGAAACGCTGGAAGTGCGCTACAAGGGCAAAAACATTTTTGACGTATTGGATATGACGGTGGAAGACGCCCTGGCTTATTTTGAGAACCATCCCAAAATACTTCGTAAGGTGCAAACTCTGTTTGATGTAGGCCTGGGGTACATCAAGCTGGGGCAGCCCAGCACCACCCTGTCCGGCGGCGAGGCCCAGCGCATCAAGCTGTCTTCCGAGTTGTCCCGGGCGTCCACGGGCCGCACCATGTACGTGCTGGACGAGCCTACAACCGGACTGCACATGGCCGATACCCATCGGCTGGTGCAGGTGCTGCAACGGCTGGTAGAGGCAGGAAATTCCGTGGTGATCATCGAGCACAACCTGGATGTGATTAAAACCGCCGACCACCTGATCGACCTGGGGCCCGAGGGTGGCGACCGGGGCGGGAACTTGGTGGCTGCCGGTACGCCGGAAGAATTATGTGCCTGTGAGCAAAGCCATACGGCAAGGTTTTTGCGTCCCGTGTTATCCCGATAGCGAAAAAAGAGCCGCCGCAAAACGCGGCAGCTCCTCTTGACCCTGTTTTTCTTTTGTACTACGTGTTGCGGTGTGTGTCAATAACGATCCCTGCACTTTTTGCAGCCTTCGTCCTCGTCAAACTCCTCTTCATACTCCGCATCGCGGCAGGGGTTTTTTTTGCAGCACTTTCTAAGCAGTTTCATGTGCGGCTCCTCGATGGAGGTGATGTGGCAAATGGCTACCAGGTAGATGTCGCCGCAGTTTTCATGGATGCGCACAAAATCACCGTTGACGCCGACCACCATGCCGGTGATCACGCGTTCGTCGTCGGTGTAGATCCGGACGGGTTGGTCCAACAGGCAACGCAGTTTTTCGGCTAGATCGAATTTCATTTGAGTATCTCCTTTGTTTTTGAATGTGTGAGCGTGTTGCCTTTCGGCTATCCACTCGATATATCGTATGGCTATCTGCGCGATATGTGAAAAAAATCTGGCCCGTCATTGCGAGCAAAACGAAGCAATTCAGGAAAGCGACTGGATTGCTTCGTTTTGCTCGCAATGACGGGCTAAGGCCGCCCTGTCAAAAGATCAATGCTTTTCTGTTTTGGTCGCCTTTTGCACAAGCCCAATCACCAGCAGCAGCACGCACGCGCCAACAAGGGCAATCAGCAGGCTATAAAAGTTAAAGCCCGTGACCGTGCCGATGCCCAGCAACGAAGCGATCCAGCCGCCCAAAGCCGCGCCGATTACGCCCACAACAATGTTTGCGATGGAGCCCATTTCCGAATTCCGTTTCATGATGATGCTTGCAACCCAACCTACCAGAGCGCCAAAGATTAGCCACGTAATGATGCCCATGCGCATCTCCCTTTCAGCGGTGTTTTCTGTTTTTCATTATGCGCAAATGACAGGAATCCATTATGGGAATTTTTGCCGGACCTTGTGGGCAGCAAAAAATGATGATGGGTTGCCATTTGCTTTACGCTTCTTTGGGCAGCGCCTGCAATAGGCGGGAGAGCGTGTCATAATCAAAGGCCTCTAGCGCGCGGCGAACTGCCGCCAGCCAGGGGCCGTCTTCTGGCGCGTGGGCCCATTCCAGGGTTTGGAGCAGGGCCAAGGCGCCGTCGCAATCGTATTGGGCAACCTTTTGCCCCATGGCGGCAATGGTGGACTGCCACAGGGGGGGATAAGAAGAAAGATCGGGCACGGCCAC
>WQXF01000088.1 GCA_009784985.1 Clostridia bacterium
CACCGAGGACTTGAGCGTAGCCAGGTGGGACACCAGGGCCAGGTCCATCGCCTCCTGTACGGAAGCCGAGGCCATCATGGCAAACCCGGTTTGGCGGCAGGCCATCACGTCTTGGTGGTCGCCGAATATCGACAGCGCGTGGGCGGCAATGGCGCGGGCGCTCACGTGGAACACGCTAGGCAGCAGTTCACCGGCGATTTTGTACATGTTGGGGATCATCAGCAGCAGGCCTTGGGAGGCGGTAAAGGTGCTGGTGAGCGCGCCGGTGGCAAGGGAACCGTGCACGGCACCGGCGGCGCCGGCCTCGCTCTGCATCTCGCACACACTCACTTGCTGGCCAAACAGATTTTTGCGGCCATTAGAGGCCCACTCGTCCACCGCTTCCGCCATGTTAGAGGAAGGGGTGATGGGGTAGATGGCGGCCACATCGCTAAACGCATACGCAATGTGGCTGACGGCGGTATTACCGTCGATGGTCATTTTGGTGGCCATGGAAACCCTCCTTTATTTTGACTGCATGCCACAAAGCCGCATAGCACGCGGCAAATAATTTGAAGGGCATGCTTGTACCCAACGGCTACTATTATAGGGAAGGATAGGGAGTGTGTCAAGGAAATGACAAAGAAACCGACAAACTGTCACATTATGTTCACAATTAGCGGTTTTCGCTTGCGCCTGTTGCAATTTGTGGTATATCCACAACCGCCAGCGTCTTTCCCAAGGAGCGCAAAATCTTTAAGATGGTCGAAAGCTGCGGATCTGTCCTGTTGTTTTCGATTCGCGCAATATGCGTCTGCTTGACACCACAAAGGGCGTCCAACTCCGATTGGGTCATTCCCTTGCCCTTGCGGGCATCCAAAATCTCGCCGACTAATTTGACTTTGAAGTCAATTTCATCTCGGTCTTCTTGCGTAAAGCAATCCATATTCTTATATATTTCATCCCAATCTCTTCCAATAGCCATACCATATACCCCTTTTCAAGAAGTCCTCAAGATTCCGCTTCGCCCGATCAATCTCCCGGCGCGGCGCTTTTTGAACTTTCTTTACGTAATGATGAAGGATAACAAACGTATCACCCTTCCAGTACGCAAAGAAAAAACGATCATTTGTTGGGCGCAATTCCCAGATACCATTCTCAATATGCCTTGTTGTCGGCAATCCGATATTCTGACCTTAAACATCTTTGGCATCCCCCATCTGCCCATATTCTATAACGAATTCGTTCTATTTGTCAACAAAAAGCGCAACTTGCAATTACCCCGAATTCAGGGTATAATTCAGGATAAGCAAAGGAGGCGCATAACATGGCTGCAATTCGCCCGATCTCAGAACTCCGCAACAATTTTAATGATGTGGCAACACTCTGCAACGAACAAGGCGAGGTGTTTATCACCCGCAACGGCTTCGGCGCTTACGTGTTGATGACGATGGAAGCCTACGAAGAGCAAGAGGCTCGCCTGAGCCTATACCGCAAGCTGGAAGAAGCGGAAGCGCAACTGCAAAGTGGCGCAACCCCACTTACCCATGAAGAAGTGTTCGGGAGGCTGAAAGCAAAGTATGGGCCAAAGAGATAAATACCGGGTGGCATATGCGCCGACAGCGTATACGGATTTGGATGAACTTTTTGCCTACATAGCGCATGAGCTCCATGAACCGGATACTGCATTTAATCTGATCGAGCGCATTGAAGCATTTATTCTCAAGTTGCAGGATTTCCCTTATAAAGCCCCCATCGCACGCGACGCGCTGTTGGCAAACAAAGGATACCGGATGCTGACAGTAGAGAATTTCGCGGTGTTCTATCTAGTGGACGATGAAAAGCAGGCGATAAGCATTCGCCGCATCGTATATGGAAAACGCAACTTTCAGTGGCTGCTATAGCGGCACAGAATTGCCTATATACCCCCTTCCGACAAAAACCTTACACATCCGCAATCATTTCTTCTTTATTATCCATACTATGGATATATATCCGAGTTATCCACAGATAAAAAGAAAAACCAAGGGTTTCTATGACGAATCGGCGTCATTTTTGTTAGGCGGCACTTGACTTTTCCACTTTCTCCACATGCTTTTCCACAGGAAGCAAATCTGTGGACAAAACGGATCACATATAAAGAACCGCCTCAAAGGGCGGCTCAAATCGATCGTGGAGTTGCGTTATGCCTGCTCGCTTAGAAAGGTGTTGAGCTGATGGATCAGCTCGTCGGCATTGGTGCCGTGGGCGGCGCAGGCCTGCTCCACGGTTTCGGAGGTGGCATGGGGGCAACCTAGGCAATGCATGCCAAATTCCATAAAGATACGGGCGGTTCCGCGATTCTGGCGCAGCACCTCGCCAATGGTCATACCCTTGGTAACTTCCATATACTGAATCCTCCTGCTTTGCTGTCCAGCGGATATGATACACCATCGGTGCGCCGTATTCAAGTCATAACTTGGGCAATGTCATATCTCCGGACCGGATCCAGCCCCACCGGCGCAGGATGCTGCCGAATCCCCAACTGAGGGCCGCAGGCAAAATCACACCCATCAGCGCCAGCTTGCCCAGCAGTGGCAGCGCCTGCTCCGTAACCGACATACGCGACCAGGCCCCCAGCAAGCCCACCAAACCCGATGTGCCCATGCCTGCCGCCGCGCCCGCGTTGTGGATCACCAGCACCGTGGTGGCTAAAGGCCCCAGCACCGCCGCCGCCAAGGTGGGCGGCAAAATGATGGCGGGCCTGCGCAATACGTTGGGGAATTGCACCATAGAGGTGCCCAGGCCCTGGGCAACCAAACCGCTCACGCCGTTTTCCGGAAAGCTGGCCACGGCAAACCCTACCATCTGGGCGCAGCAGCCCACGGTGGCGGCCCCGGCGGCAAGCTGCAAACCCACGCTAAGCTCGCTTCCATCCTGGGCGGTAAACACCATGGCACACAATGCAGCCGAAGAAATGGGGCCGGTGAGCACCAGGCCCACGATCACCGCCACCAGGATGCCCATAGGCACCGGCTGCATCAGCATGGCGCTGTCGATGAGCCATTTGAGCCCGTCCATGGCACGCAGGATGCCCGGCCCCAGCAAAAACGCGGTAACGCCGCCGGTCACCAGGGTGACAATAGGCACCAGCACGATGTCCATCCGGGTTTTGCCCGCGATCCAGTTGCCAAACTCCGCGCCAACCACCGCGGCTATATAGCAGCCCAAGGGACCGCCCTTGTCATAACCCAGGGCGCCCACCACCGCAGCAGTAAACATGGCCAGGGGCGCTACCTTCAGCCCCCAGGCAATGGCCACGCCAATACCGGCGCCCACCACCCATTTGTTTTGTGCCACCAGGGCAAATTCGGCCAATATGCCCAGCCCCGGAATCCTGCCCAACTCCTCCATGATCACGCCGATGATCAGCGTGGAAAATAGGCCCAGGGCCATGGCGCTTAGCGCGTCCAGGCCGTAACGTTTGGCTGCCCGCCGCCACCATGGGGTTACTGTATTATTTTTTGACATGTTGATCCCTCCCCGGTATTTGCTGGATAGTATAGCACATACCGGGGAGGGATGCACGTATTACTCTTCGGGTTCCCTGCGCAAAAGCAACAGCAAAAACACCGCCACCGTACCCAGCAGCAACACGCTGGCCACGGCAATCAGCACCCCGTCTTCGGAAAAGAGGGAAAGAGGGCGCGGGCGGCCAATCTCAGTCCTAGCGGATATGGCCTTTTGTGGCATACCTTGGGCCACCGTGTACACGGCATCGTGGGTTACGACATGGCTGTCCAGATTCCGGGGCAACGCCTCGGCGTGCAACGGGTAGGTCACCTCGATGATGGCAGGGCCGCTGGCGTCGGCGGGCGGCGCTTCCAAGCGCCAGCTAAGTTTGCGCCCCTCACGGCGCGCGCCGCTGGGGATCGTGGCGGAAGCTTCGGCAAATCCGTCGGGGATTTCGATCTCCAGGATCACCGGTGCGCCCGCCCCGCCCCGGTTGGTCACTTGCAATTTCATTACGCATAACGCGCCTGGCGTCAGTGCGGCCCGCTCTGCGAACACTCGCACGGTGATGTCCGGGCATATGATGTTTAGGGTTTGCAGGGGTAACGCTCTGCCGTTCACGGATGCGCGCAGAAACAGCCCCCGTTGGCCCCCCCGGCGATTGACCAGGGCCAAGTCCGCCACCTGGAGCCGAATCTCCCGTTCGATCACGCCCAGCCCGGCTGCCGGCACATCAACCTCCCACATCAGCCTCCCCTGTTCATCTATATCGGGAAGGTTTTCGCCGGGTTCGGGCAGGTACACCAGGCCCTCGGGCAAAACCTGCATCCAGCGTGCTGTGCCCTCCGCGCCGCCCCCATTCTCAAACACCATGCGCAAGGTCACCACCTCGCCAACAGCAGCCCGCTGGGCAGACAGGCTTTGCCTCGCCGAGATCAGTGGGGCCGTAAGTGTTACCCACGCCGGATCCAGCTTTTTTCCGTTGACCCAGCCGCTAAAAGCCTGTTCGCGCAATCCTTCGGTTTCGTTTAAAGCATCGGTTTCCATGCGCAGCGCATAATGGAGTTCCAATTCGCCGGGCAGCACCCGGCCATCGGGATCGCGATGGGCCGCCGAAACGTCCACCCGCCATAACAATACGCCGCCCACTTCCTCGGGCGCTATGCCAGAGCCTTCGGGCTCGTATCGAAACCCCTTGGGCAACGTAACGGATATCACCAGGGGTTTTGCCGCACCGCCGCTGTTGGTGATGCGCAGAGCAAAACGAATCAAATCTCCGGCCCGGGCGCTGTTTCTATCGGCGGCGAGTGTGGCATCAACAATGGGCGCCACCACCTGGGCACGCCACTGGCCGCTTCTGTTTAGGCCGTCCCACAGCAGCATCCAGGCTTCGCCAATATCGGCAAAACCCTGGTCCAACGGTAGGGGCAGCACGGTTCTATCAAAGCTTACTACGGTGGTGGAAGGTTCGGCTCTTCCCCGCCCCTCCCAAGTAGCGGCGGGTAGGGTGAGCCGCCAGCACAATGTGCCGTCCGCCAGGCGGTGGTGGTACCCTGCCGCCTCCGCGTCGTTTAGGGCAAACCGGACAGCATCGGGCAAGTAGCGCAATTCCACCTGGCGTGGGATCAGCGCCGAATTGGTGAGCACGATCTCCTGGCGCACCTTATCCCCAGCCTGCAGTATTTGGTTCTGGGCCGACAGCCGAATCCCCGGCCCGCGCTCCAATGGAGCCAACGTTAGCTCAACCCGCGCGTTATCATGGGGTTCAAGCACGTAGCCATTGGCAATCCGCCGCGCAAAATCCGCCTCTATCTCCATGCCCAGCGGCACGCCGGTTGGCAGGCTCACGGTTAGCGCCTCCCCCGGCCTCACATCTAGCCGCAGCGGCGTATCGGGTTGCACCTCAATCAAGTCTCCGCCTATCAGCAGCTCAATGGCATTTAACTCGAAACCCTGGACACGAGCTGTGAGCTCCACCACATAACGCGACCCCAACGAAACATCCGCTGAAGCCGACGCCACCGCAAAAGCGGGGATCAGCAGCAGCACGGCAACCAGCGCCGCGGCCTGTCCACATTTTTTATTCACGCAAATTCCCCCGTCGTGTTCTATAGGGATACTCTGCCAGGGAACTACATGATTTATACGCCCGGGGGCCGCAAATTATGTGTGTAGTATCAACGCCCACATATTGAAAAAGAATGGGCAAAGTGATAGACTAAGCCTATGTCAAAATCAGTGTTAAAATCAATTAAAGTGCTCAGCGTATTCGGCACCCGGCCCGAGGCCGTAAAGATGTGCCCATTGGTAAAAGCCATCCAGGGCGACCCACGGCTCACCGGTGCGGTGTGCGTTACCGGACAGCACCGGCAAATGCTGGACCAAGTGCTCAAAGCCTTTGACGTACAGCCGGATTATGATTTGAACCTGATGCGGGCCGGGCAAACCCTAAGCGGTATCACCGCAGGCGTATTAGAAGGCCTTGGCCCGGTGTTACAGGCGGAACAGCCGGACATCGTGCTGGTCCACGGCGATACCACCACCTCTTTTGCGGCGGCGCTGGCGGCCTTTTATCAGCAGATTTCGGTCGGACATGTGGAAGCTGGGCTGCGCTCCGGCAACAAGCTATCCCCCTTTCCGGAGGAGATGAACCGTTGCCTCACAGGGCGGATCGCCAACCTGCACTTTGCCCCCACCCAAAGCAATGCGGATAATCTGCGCCGGGAGGGCATCGCGCATGGAATATTCGTTACCGGCAACACGGTGATCGACGCTTTGTTTTCCCTGGTGCGCCCCAACTATACTTTCCAAGCCGAAGGGCTGAACAAAATCGATCTGAAGGGAAAGCGCACGCTGCTGCTCACCGCCCACCGCCGCGAGAACTTGGGGGAACCTTTGCGCAATATCTTTGCCGCCGTTTTAAAGCTGGCGGAGCTGTACGACGACGTG
Organism: Clostridia bacterium; assembly: GCA_009784985.1. GTDB lineage: Bacteria > Bacillota > Clostridia > Christensenellales > Aristaeellaceae > WQXF01. Next base: position 6,421 of record WQXF01000088.1, read on the forward strand.
CAGGTCATCTACCCCGTACATCTGAACCCAGCGGTGCGGGAACCGGCCCAGGCCCAACTGGGCGGCCACCCGCGCATTCACCTAATCGATCCCCTGGATGTGCAGGACATGCACAATTTAATGGCGCACTGCCACCTGATGCTAACGGATTCGGGCGGTCTGCAAGAAGAAGCGCCCGCTCTAGGCAAACCTGTACTGGTGCTGCGCACCGAAACCGAAAGGCCCGAAGCAGTGGAGATGGGTACGGTGCGTATGGCGGGTGTGGAGGCGGCAAACATCCTGCGGGAAGCCCGCGCCCTGCTGGACGATCAATTTGCCTACGACACCATGGCCAACGCCGTGAACCCCTATGGCGACGGGCACGCGTCGGAGCGTATCTGTGACGCCATCGCGGAAACATGTCTTATCGAAAGCGAGGTGAAACGCCCTTGCTAAACGTCTCTTCCCTCTACTTTTTGATCGCAATCCTGAGGGAGCAGTTCGAGCGGCTGTCTAGCCTGGTATCCGCTCAGCAGGTCGCCTGGGGCGCTGCCGCCTTGGCCGCTGTATTTGCGTTGCTCGGTTTGATCCTGCGCGCCCCAAAGGATGATGTGCGCATCAATTGGCGCGACCGGTTCGGCAGGTTGGCATTGGTGTTGGGCCTCTTTGCCGCCGCTGCCGCGGCTTACTCCCATCGCCTCTTTTTGTCGGAACTGGCCGGGCGCTATGGGGATGTAAACTTTGTGCTGGCGCTGGGGGCCATGGGGGCGCTTTGCCTATTGCTGCTGCCCGTGTATTTGTTTTTATCGAAAAAGCCCACAGCTGACAGCTCCCTTAACCCCAGGCAAAAGCTTGGTTTCTTTCTCTTTTTGCTGTTGGCAACCACGGCGCTGCTGGCTGCCCGCCGGTTTGCCTACACCCCCTATGTGGAGGTGCTGCTGGGGCTGTTTATCGCCGCCGAAGTCATCAACTTGGTGTGCTGGCTCTACGATCCGTTGTTGTATTTGCTGTCGCGGCTGGTGCGGGTGCGGATCAAGCCGGTACATCCCCCCACGCCCACCTACCTTAACCGTTTTGCCGTGATCGGCTGCGCCCATAACGAAGAGGCCGTGATCGGCAAACTCATCGAATCCGTATACAAAAACGCCTATCCTCGGGATCGCTACGACCTGTACGTAATCTGCGATAACTGCACCGACGGCACCGTGGGGCGGGTAAAGCAGGCCGGGGCGATCCCCATGATACGGGAAGCCCCGGAAAAGCGCGGCAAGCCCCTGGCATTGGCGTGGATGTTTGATGCCCTGCGGGAAAAGCGGCATACCGGCGACCTGTACGACGCCTACATCATCTTGGATGCCGACAATGTGGTAAACGAAGGATACTTAGACGCGGTCAACAGCAAACTCAACGAGGGGCACGAGGTGATCCAAACCTACCTGGGCTGCAAAAACCCGGACGATACCTGGATCTCCATGGCTTACTCCCTGAGTTATTGGCTCAGCAACGTCAACTACCAGGACGCCCACGCCCGCATGGGCCTGAGCGCCCAATTGGGCGGCACCGGCATGGTATTCCGCCCCTCCGTGCTAGAGGAAATCGGCTGGGATACCGACACCCTAACCGAAGACCTGATGATGACCGCCCACTACGTCCGCGCCCGCCGCCGCCCCTGCGCATGGGCCCACGATGCCCGCCTCTACGACGAAAAACCCCTGCACATGCACGCCTCCATGCGCCAGCGCACCCGGTGGATGCAGGGGCATATCGAGGCCGGGATTGCCTACGGCATCCCCACCATGTTGCGGGGCATCGTACACCTGAGCTGGCTGGAGCTGGACGCGGGGTTCTACCTGCTGCGCCCATTGCTTAACCTCATCATGTTCATTACTTTTATGGCTCGCTGGGGCATCGCCCTGGTGTTCCCGGCCAGCCCGCTGAACCAGGCGTTTTTGATGTCCCCTGCGGCGGCCACGTTGTTGCTGGTGTTCTATTTATTGATGCAAACCCACTCCCTGTACCGGGAGGGATATAAACGAAGCGCCCTGTGGATCCCCATCGGCTACGTATTTGCCCTCACTTGGTATCTGCCCATCCTGCGCGGCGTCATCAAACGCAAGGAACGGGCCTGGGTTTCCACATCTCATACGCGAGGTTTGTCCATCGGCGATGTAAAGGATGATACTACGATCGACGAAGCCATGGGCCGGATGGACGGCCTTGATAATCTGCACCGCATGACCCTGGGACAAATATTGGTGCAATCCTCCACCATCACCAGCGAGCAGCTGGAAGCGGCCCTGGACCATCAGCGCCAAGAAGGCGGGCAGCTGGGCGAGATCATCCTCAACATGCGCGTAATCAACAAAGAAACCCTGGACATGTACCTGGCGCTGCAGGAGTCGCTGCGCGAAAAGATGGAGCGGGACGGCCTGCCCGAATCACTGCGCCTGGGCGACCTGCTCATCGACGCCAAGGTGATCACACGGGGCCAGCTGGACGAGGCCATTGCCTATCAAAGCGCTCACAACTGTCTGCTGGGCGAAGCCCTCGTGAATATTCAGGCCATGAGCAACGAAACGTTGGAAACTTTCCTGCACATCCAAAAGGTGTTGGACGAAAACTACCTCACCCCCCAGCGTGCCCTGCACTTGATCAGCGGCATCATGCGCGAGAGCGTCAACAACCTAGGCATGCTGCTTTTTGCAGGCGGCTTGATCAGCCGCTATCAGTTAGACGTGGCCCTGGCCTATCAACGGGAGCACGGCGGCGTGCTGGGCGAAATCATCGTAAAGCTTGGTTTTGTGAGCGAAGAGCACATCAACGCGCTGCTGGAAATCCAGAAGACCAACCGCAACAAACGCGGGCAGAAGGGAGAGCAGGCGGTATGATCTTTGGCCCGGACTTTTTTCTTTCCGCCACGATCATCGAATCCATGGCCGTCATACTGTTTAACGGATTCGCCACCGTGTTTCTGCTGCCCATGCTGTTGATGGACGTGGTATGTTTTCTGCCCATGGCCCTGTACCATTTGCTCGCGGGCAAGGCGCGCCTGCGCATCATAAGCGCTGCCCTTAGCGGTTTCTTTTTGTGGATCATCGGTTTTGCCCTGATGCTGGGGTTGATCCGCCTAGTAGAAGCCTTTGCGCTGGAGCTGCTGTACCGCACCTGGAGCGGCCTGGCAACGGCGGCAGTCGGCGTGATCCACACCCTGTATTCCTTTGTGCGCTACCGCAAAGAGATGAGCGATTATTATTACGCCAACGTGCTGGAAAAAAACCTTACAGCCAAACAAACCCAGCACTACGGCAACACCCGCCAGGCCTTGCAAAGCGGCGAAATGGACGCAAAAAAAACACAGAATGATCGCTCCATGGACCACCTTACCCGCCGCATCGCAAAAGAAGTGATGGCCTCACGCCAAGAGCTGCCCGATTGGAGCGAAGGCGCCCATCAGGAGACCGATATTTACTTTTTGTGAAATTGACAAAAGGAGCTTTGATGTGCTAAAATAACGGGGCAGAGGCTTTTCTGTTTCTAAAGCCTAAGCGTCACCGCTTGTGATCTCCGCCAAAGTTGTCACGAGCGGATTTTTTCGTCTTGGCTTCGATATCGCACAGCGTATTCACTAGGATTACGGCAGCAATGATTACCGAAAGCACCAGCGTGATCAACATAGGCCCCACCTCCTTCCTTCGCAGAATTTAGGAGGAAAAGCCTCTGCCCCGGCAGCCCTTTTGGGCTGCGTTTGTATTATAGCATATTTTGTCGAAATGATGAACTGCAGCGTATTATTGGTGCTGCCGCCTGCGCCTGTCCACCGCCGCCACTGCGCCACCCGCTACACCCTTGATCAGCGTAAGGGCGGAGATGATCAGGGGCAGGCTCATGGCCTGGGATTTATCCACGCCAAACAGGGCCAGCAGCATCACCATAGCCCCCTCCCGCATCCCCATGCCCAAGGTAGATAATGGAATCATCATAGCTTGCAGCATGATGGCGGCGATCCACATCCAGTCCCACAGCGTGGGCGGAAGCCCCAAACTACGGGCCAGCAGCGCCATCATCAAAATAGAGCATCCCTCGCCCAGCAAACCCGCGGCCAGGTGCGCCACCAACTGGCGCGGGCGGCCCGCCAGCGTCTCGCAAAGGCCACACAGCAACTCAAGCTGATCACTCACCAACCGGCCCAGCTTCCAGCGGCGTAATCTACTCCCCTGCCTGCGGGCAAAGGCGCGCGCCCGGGGGATAAACAGCACCCCCGGCGCCAGCAGAGGCCAGGCCAGCGCCCAAACCGCCAGGGCCACCAGCGCCAGCGGCACCCGGATCGAGGCCAGGGCCAGGCCCACCATACAGTAGGTTTGCAGCGGAATCATGTGGGTCTGTTTGTCCATGATCACGATGGCCGCGGCGGTCTGCATATCGGTCATCTCGCGCAGGGAATAGAGCCGGGTGGCCTCGCCAATCATATTGCCGCCGGGCAGCAGCGAAAAGAAACGCATATTTAGGTACATGCAGTATACGCGCCAAAAGGGCAACTCGGGTATTAACAAATAGCACTTAACGCACAAAAAAAAGTCGTACAGCAGCAGCAGCCCAAGGGCCACGGCCAACACATCCCATTGCAGCAAACCCAACGAAGCGCGCAGCACCGCCCAGTCCACACCACGCAGCACCACCAGCAAAAGCGCCACGCTGGCCACCAAAGAAAGGGTGGGGCGGGCGATTTTCCATAACTGAGCAAGGGATTTTTTTTCTTTTTTTTTCTCTTTTATGTGCAAGCAGCTACCTCCGATTCGGAATCCCCCCGCCACTGCAGTGGCCCTCCCCCCTTTAACAAGGGGGGTTAAGAATTTATGCGGAATTCTCGCACTCATACTACTTCCTGATTGAAAACGTTGAACAGATCGTGAAGGATTTTGTGTTTGCGCTAAGCTGCCGAAACGAGGCGTAGCAGCGCTACGCTGAGTGGAGAAGGCAACGCGCAAACGCAAAAGACAAGCGAGATGCAACGTTTTTGATTAGGAAGTAGTATCAACCCCTACCTCCCTTGCCAAAGGGAGGGGGACCGCCGCAGCGGTGGAGGGATTGAGCACGGCGGTTACCTTCTTCAAACAAAAGAAATTATCCTGCACAGCACAAAGCCCGCCGGCAAAAAACCGGCGGGCACAGATCATCAACAAACTCCTCGCGTGCGGGGAGTTTGTTATATAATCTTAACAAAGACCAAAAGGGAAAGAGAAGGTGAAGAGCGAAGTAAAAGGTAGGAAAA
>WQXF01000089.1 GCA_009784985.1 Clostridia bacterium
AGATTGATCTAACGCTCTGATAGGTGGATGTCCATGATCCGTGTAGACCTTGACATGATGCTCATAAGGCGGAAAATGAAGGTAACGGAGCTGGCCCAGCAGGTGGATATCACCATCGCCAACCTGTCGATTTTAAAGACCGGCAAGGGGCGTGCCATTCGCTTTACTACGCTGGAGGCCATTTGCAAAGCGCTGGATTGCCAACCCGGCGATATTCTGATCTATATACCTGACCAAGAGGAGGAAAATCATGATGATGAAAGCTGAGTGGGAACGGAAAACACTTCCGCCACAAAAACTTCCGCAAAAGCAAATTTTTGTTCTGATGGGATGCGCGTTGCTGTTGGGCCTGCTGTTTGACCGGCTGATTGCTGCGCCGTTAGCCAATGGCGCGCTGGCGCAGAACTGGGCAGTCTTTGGCCTGGTGTATACAGTGTTGATTGGTGTGTTGTTCTGGCCCAGGGCCAGCCGGCGCTGGCAGGCTTGGATCGTGGCGGGTTTTGCCGTATTATTGTGCGTGAGTAACTTTTTGCGCTCCCGTTTGGCGGTGAGCCAAATCAACCTGCCGGTGATTCCGTTGCTGCTGATGCTGTATACCCAACTTGTTGTGGCCGAGGATCCGGCTGAGGCCGATCATATCGTTGGGTTGCGCGTGGTGCAGGGCTTTTGTTTCTGGCCCTTTATGCGCTTAGGTGACGCCGGTTCCGCTTTGGCAAGCGTGCTGGGCAAGGCCTGGAAGGGGCGCGGGCGCGGCATACTGACGGGTTTGTTTGTGGCGGCGCCGCTGCTGATTTTGGTGTGCGTTTTGCTGCTGCAAGCCGATGCCGTGGCGTTGCACTTTGCGGAGAACTTGCTCACAGGGTTGCCGATTGGGCAGATACTGCTCCATACCCTGTGTGTTGTGGTTGTCGCCGCACTGTTTGCTTCTTTTTTGATCAACGCCAAGCTGGACGATGCCAAGCAGAACGTGGATTTGCCGGAGCAAAATCTTGCGCCGTCGGCGGTGTCCATTGTCTTGGCATCGCTGGTGGCGGTATACGCGCTGTTTTGCGGGGTGCAATTTGCCTATCTGTTTGGCAGCCGGGGTTTGCCCGCGGGCCTAACGTATTCTGAATACGCGCGCCAGGGATTTGGGCAATTGTTGGCTGTGGCAGCCATCAACCTGGGCGTATTTGCGCTCACATTACGTTTTGCCCGCCCTCACCCGGTGGTGCGTGGTTTCTTGTTTGCGCTATTGGCATGCACTGGCGTGCTGCTGGCTTCCGGGTTGCTCCGGTTGAATCTGTATATTGGCGCTTATGGCCTTACTTGGCTGCGTGTGTTCCCGTATACGTTTATGGTGGCGATGTGTGTGGTGCTGGTGTTGTGTGTGGCGCGGCTTTTGCTGCCTAAGCTGCCGTTGCTGCGCGCCGTGGCGCTGGTGTGTTTGTTGTGGTACGCCGGGCTGGCGCTGGTGAACGTAGAAGCGATCATCGTGCGCTGGAATGTTCGCAACGCAACCCACACGATGACGGTTTTGCTCCGCGATCTTCGCGCGTTGAAAATAAGACCCTATGTTTTTAGCCTATCCAGCGACGCGGTGCCCGAGCTCCTTGCGTATTGCCAAACCTTGCCACAGGATGCCCGCGAGTGGACTTGGCTTGGCGACCGGCTGGACGATCTGCGCAAGAACGGAACTTGGACCCTGGCGGACCGGCATGCCCATGCGTTGCTATCCGAAGTGTTTGATGAGCCGTTATGATGTATATTCGCTGAGTTTCTTGTCGATCAATGCCCATGCGGCTTCTGCTTGATTTTCGTCCATGTACGGCAAAAACCCAAACCGGGCGTAAAGCCCCAGCGCTTTATAGCTCCATGTCTGCGATGTGAGGTAGAGCAAGTCCTGATACTTTAACGCGTTCACGATGCCCATCAGCTTTGTCATCAATGCTTTTACAATCCCCTTGCCCTGATGCTCCGGCGCACAGGCAACCCAATGGATGCGCAGGAGTTCCCGTCCAAAATGATCACCCGGCCAGATGGAGCCTGTGGCGGCAACGCGATTGTGCTGATCCAGCACAAACAGGCAGTGGGTTTGCAAAAGCTCGGGCCTGGATAAAAACTCGGAACGAAAGATGTCTTTGGCTTCCTGCAAAGTATCGGTTTGATCTACCCCAAACATCAACTCTGCCCATGCGTCTTCGTAGCCCGCTTGATAAAACGAGAAGGAAAAGCCTTTGGGCAGGTCAAAATGCGGGTAGGTGCCGATATCTGACTTAGTCATCAACACGCCTATGTAGGGGAGGGATTTGTCGATCATATCACGCTTTCCTCTCAAACAAAAACTGCTCATAGCATAAGGAAAAACCAGGCTTGTGTCAACAATCGCTTTTGACCGTTTTTGATTGCTAGAATGATTCGTTGCCCAATTTCACACACTACAAAAAATCTTTTTAGACCCCTTGCATTTTGGATGGAAGGGGTTTATAATGGAATCATAAAGTCAAAGATAGTCAAAGACAAAGCCAAACGAAAGGAGGCGGTCGATTGCGGCCATTAAGCGATACCATCGAGGCCTTCATCAAAGAATTGATGGAGGAGGAGCAGTCCCAGATCGAGCTCAAACGCAACGAGCTGGCGGAGTATTTTCGCTGTGCGCCCTCGCAGATCAACTATGTGCTGGCCACCCGCTTTACCCCGGATCACGGCTACCTGATCGAATCCAGGCGCGGCGGGGGCGGGTACATCCGTATCATCCGTGTGACCATGGGTGATCAGGGAGAGCAGCTCTTGCAGTTGATCAACCACCGCCTGGCCGCCTCCATTGCAGAAAACGAGGCGCTGGCCATCATCGCCGGGCTGCGGCAACAGGGTGTGGTGGATGCCGGGGAGGCCCGGCTGATGGGCGCGGCGGTGAGCAACCGGGCCATCGCGTTGCCCCTAAACATCAAAGATGCGTTGCGGGCCACCATCTTGCGCGCCATGCTGCTCACTCTGGTGCATCAACAGCACGACTAGGAGGAGGAAAAACGATATGTTATGTGAACAATGCAATCAAAATCAAGCCACCATCCACATAACCAAGGTGGTCAATGGGCAGAAGTCCCAAATGAAACTGTGCGCCGAGTGCGCCAAGGAGTGCGGGGCTTTTGACCTGGGCGAGATATCCGGCCTACTCGCAGGCCTGCTGGACGGAGGAAGCGGGCGCGCCCAAGCGGCTTCGGGATTGCGCTGCTCCCGCTGCGGCCTGGCCTACGGTCAATTCAAACAAACCGGCATGCTGGGCTGCGCCCACTGCTATGTGGACTTCCGTAAGCAGTTGCAGCCTGTGCTCCAGCGCATCCATGGTCGTTTGCAGCACGAGGGACGCATTCCCGTAACCGCAGGCGAAGGCCTGCAATTGCGCAGGCAAATCGAGGCCAAACGGCGCGAGATGCAAGCAGCCATCGACCAAGAAGAATTCGAGCGGGCCGCCAAGCTGCGCGACGAGCTGCGCGAGTTGCAAAGCACACAAGAAGCCGTGAAAGAAGCCGTGAAAGGAGACAACTGATATGGCAAATCAAAACCCGCATCAAAACGATGTAGTGTTATCCAGCCGGATACGGTTGGCGCGCAATTATCAAGACATCCCCTTTCCCACCATGATGAACGACGTGTGGGCCGCCGAATCCGTGCGGCGCGCCACCGATGCCATGGCCTCCATGGACGATGCGGACGCCTATCGCCTGCTGCGCCTAAGCGACGAAGCCCCGGTGGATCGCCAGGCCCTGGTGGAGCGCCACCTGGTGAGCCGGGATTTGATCCGCCGTGCCGACATCGCCGCCGCCCTGATCCGGCAAGATGGCCGTGTGAGCATCATGGTCAACGAAGAGGATCACCTGCGCATCCAAACGCTGATGCCCGGTGATCAGTTAGAAACCGCGGCGGCCCTGGCCCGTTCAGTAGACGACCGGTTCGAGCGTGCCGTGCAGTACGCCTTTGACGAGCAGCTTGGTTACCTCACCACCTGCCCCACCAACACAGGATCGGGCATGCGGGCGTCGGTGATGCTGCACCTGCCGGCCCTCACCATGGCCGGGCAGATGGGGGCGGTGAACCAGGGCGTGGCCAAATTGGGCCTCACCATCCGGGGGCTGTATGGCGAAGGCAGCGAGGCACAGGGCAGCCTGTACCAGGTATCCAACCAGATTACGCTGGGCCGCACCGAACAAGAAATCGTAGAGACAATTGGGGCGGTATGCAAGCAGCTCACGGATTTGGAGCGCAGGCATCGGGACGCCCTGAAGGAGCGGGATGCCGCCGGGTTAGAAGATCAGCTGATGCGTTCGGTGGGTATATTCGCTTATGCCCGGCGTATCGATAGCAAAGAATTCATGCAGCGCTGGAGCGATGTGCGCCTGGCCTCGGCCCTTGGATTGGTGGACCTGCCGCTGGAGGAGCTGGACGCGCTGATCTACGAGGCGCAACCCGCCTGCATCATACAAAAAGCAGGCAAGGAGATCACCGGGCAGCAACGCGACCAGGCGCGGGCAGAGATGACGCGCGCGGTGGCAGGGGTTAGGGGTTAGGGATTAGGGGGTAGGGGACGCCGCCCTCGGCGTCCCGCCGCATGCAAAAAATAATCAATACATAAAACGGAGGTACAAACCAATGCACGATGCATTTGATCGTTTCACCGCCCGCGCCAAGCGCGCGCTGGAAGGCTCACAACAAAGCGCTAGGGAACTGGGCCACGACTACGTGGGCACCGAGCATATTCTACTTGGACTGATGATCGATCCCGGCACCATCATGGAAAAGGTGCTCAAGGATATCGAATACAGCAACGCAAAGGAATACGTGCTGCGGCTGATTGGCCGAGGCGAGGGCAAGGAGCTTCGCGGATACACGCCACGCAGCAAAAAGATACTGGAAGCAGCCATTGCCGAAGCCCGTGCCTTGCGCCACAATTACGTGGGCACCGAGCACATATGGCTTTCGCTAATGCGGGAACGGGAGGGCGTGGCCGCCAGGGTGCTGGCCGACCTGGGCGTGGACCTGCGTAGCGCGCGGGAACAGGTGCTAAGCCAACTGACCGAGGAAGGCGAAGCCGACGCCGAAGAAAACGCAGTGGGCGTAGGTGGCAAGGGCGGCGGCAGAACCAAAACCCTGGATCAGTTTGGCCGCGACTTAACCAAAGCCGCCGTCAACGGCGAGCTGGATCCGGTGATCGGCCGCACCAGCGAGGTGGAGCGGGTGATCCAGATATTGAGCCGCCGCACCAAAAACAACCCGGTGCTCATCGGCGAACCCGGCGTGGGCAAGTCCGCCATCACCGAGGGCCTGGCGCAAATCATCGCCGCCGGGGATATGCCCGAAACCCTGCGGGGCAAGCGGGTGTTCTCGCTGGACTTGGCATCTGTGGTGGCCGGCAGCAAGTATCGGGGCGAGTTTGAGGAACGGCTCAAAAATGCTCTGGCCGAGATGAAAAAGGCCGGCAACGTGATTCTGTTTATCGACGAACTCCACACCCTGGTAGGCGCAGGCGGTGCGGAAGGTGCGCTGGATGCTGCCAATATCCTAAAGCCAGCCTTGGCCAGAGGTGAGTTGCAGTGCATCGGCGCTACGACTTTGGATGAATACCGCAAGCACATCGAAAAAGATGCTGCTTTAGAGCGCCGCTTTCAGCCGGTAAACGTGGGCGAACCCTCCCAAGAAGAGACCGTGGCCATACTCCATGGCCTGCGCGACCGCTACGAGGCCCATCATAAAGTGCGTATTACCGACGAGGCCATCGCCGCCGCCGTCGCCCTGTCCAGCCGGTACATATCTGATCGCTTTCTGCCCGACAAGGCCATCGATCTGGTGGATGAGGCGGCCTCCCGGGTGCGCATCCGCTCCTACACGCCGCCGCCGGACATGAAGGCTATTCAAGAAAAGCTGGACGCCGTGCTCAAAGAAAAAGAAGAGGCCATACAGCATCAGGATTTTGAGCAGGCCGCTCGCTTGCGGGATCAGGAGCGTACCCTGCGCGCCGAGATGGATGCCAAGCGCAAGGCCTGGGAGGATCAGCGCAACGACGCCCGCGAAACCGTGGGTGAGGCAGAGATCACCCAGGTTGTGGCGGCCTGGACGGGCATCCCCGTGGTGCAGCTTACCGAAGACGAATCCCAGCGCCTGCTGCGGCTGGAAGACACGCTGCATCAGCGGGTCGTGGGGCAAGACGAGGCTGTAAGTGCCGTGGCCCGCGCCATCCGCCGCGCCCGCGCCGGGCTTAAGGATCCCAAGCGGCCCATCGGCTCCTTTATCTTTTTAGGCCCCACAGGCGTTGGAAAAACCGAGCTGTGCCGTGCCCTGGGCGAGGCCATGTTTGGCGACGAAAACGCTGTGATCCGCATCGACATGTCCGAATACATGGAGAAGCATTCGGTGAGCCGCCTGGTAGGTTCGCCCCCCGGATACGTAGGCTACGACGAGGGCGGCCAGCTCACCGAAAAGGTGCGCCGCAAACCCTACAGCGTGGTGCTGCTTGACGAAGTGGAGAAAGCCCATCCCGACGTATTTAACATCCTGCTGCAGATTTTGGAGGATGGCCGCCTTACCGACGCCCAGGGCCGGGTGGTGGACTTTAAGAATACCATTGTTGTGATGACATCCAACGCAGGCGCGCATGCACTGCTCAATCAGCGCCGCATGGGTTTTGGCGACACGGCGGAGGGCGCCGTAGAGGCTGCACGAAATTACGAGCAAATGAAGGAAACCATCATGGGCGAGGTAAAGAACCTGTTCCGCCCCGAGTTCCTGAATCGGGTAGACGAGCTGATCGTGTTCCACGCGCTGGAGCAGGGACATATCGATGCCATCGCCAAGCTGATGCTGGAGCAGGTGACCAAGCGGCTTAACGAACGCGGCGTACACCTGGAGATCGATCCTGACGCCGTTCACTTCCTGGCCAAAGAAGGTTTTGATGCCCAATACGGCGCGCGCCCGCTGCGCAGGGCCATCCAGCGTTTGGTAGAGGATGCCTTGAGTGAGGAGTTGCTGGCCGGGCGGCTGGCGTTGGGGGATCGTATACAGGCCAAGCTGGAGGATGGGAAGTTGGGGTTTTACAAGGTGGAAGCCTAAGCAAATCCAAAGAGGGTTGCTACGCGCAAACAAGCGTGGGCAACCCTTGTTCTATTCTGTAAATCATGGTATCATTTGTATCATTTTCTTTTTTATCAATTGTTTTATACAAAGGAGTGCTGCGCTTGACCACCCTGAGCTGGCTGTTTGTTGCATTTGCCGCAATCGCTTTTGGAATGCTCCTGCTATGCCGGAGGACGGGCTGGAGTAAAACGTTTTGTTGCGCCCTGTGCGTCTCGGCCTGTGCCTGTGCCGTGATGATAGCGGGGGTGTGGCGTTGGATCCCAGGCCTTTCGCCTGTGATACATATCGAGGCGCTACAGGAGGAAGGCGCTCCCGGATCCGCCCCCGGCCATATTTGGCTTCGCAATGCGTTTGGCATTGTGGGCGAGCGCTGGATAGCAGCCTCTCCCCAGGTGCGCTCCGGCATCTGGGCGCAGAAAGAAGAAGGGCTGCGCTGGCAGGCAGAACCCGAAGCGAGCGGCCAGACCGATGGGATTGAGGTATCGTTGCCGGAGCGGAACGATATGTGATGATGTTTTTTGGAAATCATTCGGGTGGAAAAGTGCGCCTAACCTACCCCAGTACCGGCGAAAGCCAGATCATCGACACATATCTGGATAACGAGGATTGGGTAGAGGTTATGGTAGATATCGCGCTAGACGGGAAAGGAAGCCTCAACCGGATGCGCCTAGCGTTGTTCGTAGGTATACTGGGATGCGTTGCTGCGTCGGCTGCGCTATGCATAGCATTGTACCGTTTCATGCGTAAGCGGCGCAAGGCAGCGCGGGCGTTTGCGCAAAAGCTGGCGCGGGTCTGGCCGGGCCGTGCCCCACTGAATCCCCGCGCATGGAGGAGGGGTACATTTGCGCTATGCGCGATATCTATTCTTCCTTTGCTATTGATCGCAGTTTATGTGCGCCCCGTTTGGGATGACTATCGTTTCAGTATAGCCACTAGGCATGCTTGGCAGCAAACCGGCTCTCTATGGGCTACCTTGCACGCGGCGGTCAACGTGGCCATCGAGTTCTATATTGAGTGGCAGGGCTCCTTTTCTTCGACTTTTGTGATGTCCTTGCAACCGGCTATTTTCGGCGAACATTGGTATGCGCTAACGCCCTACGTGCTGCTGGGTTCTCTTGTGCTGGGCACATGGCTGTTTGTGCGAACAATGGTTGGCAAACGATACGGAGGGGTGCTTTGTTGGCTGGCGCTGTTCTTTTTCCTTCAATTTGTACCAGGGGTAGAGCAGGCGTTCTTCTGGTATAACGGAGGGGCTTATTACACTTTCTTTTATGGCCTGTCCTTGATTCTGTACAGCTTTGTGTTACGGGCGCACAGGGCGGACAAACCGGAAAAACGAGTGGCCTATATGATTGGTACATGCTTGCTGGCAGCCTTCGTGGGGGGCGGCAACTATGTTACTGCGCTGCTTTCGAGTGTTTTGCTTGCATTGCTTACTAGCTATCGGGCGATTCAAAGGGATCGGCGACTATGGATTCCTTTGGCGGCATTCCTGTGCCTGATGGGCACATTCGTGGTTAGTGCCGTTGCTCCCGGCAACGCAGTCCGGCAATCCCAATCGGATGGGATGCCTTATGTTGCGGCGGTTATTGCCTCCTTTCCGCAGGCGCTTAGGTATTTGATGGGCAGCATGCGCGTCGAATTCCTGCTGGGTGCGTTGATTGCGCTTCCATTTTTGTACCAGGCGGCAGAGCACAGTGGCCACGCTTTTCGGTATCCTGCCTTGGTTTCGCTTCTTTCGCTGTGTGTATATGCCTGCCAGGTTACCCCGCATCTTGCTGCTTTGTCTACCATTGGCCCCGCGCGGTTAACGGCCCTTTTGTTTTACACAAATTTCTTGCTGATTGGCGGCAATATGTTCTATTGGTCCGGCTGGTTTGCCAAAAAGGGGGGCGTTGTGGTATCCCTCCGCATCCTAGCCCGGTGGATTGCGGTGGGGGCGGCGGTGCTGCTGGTGCTTGCCTGCGCTACCACTGTTGTGCGAGAGTCACATACCATCAACGGCGCAAGCGCGGCCAGGAGTTTGTTGGATGGAAGCGCACAGCGCTTCGGGCAGGAAATGGATGCCCGCGCAAAGATATATGAAGACGAAGCCATCCGGGATGCGGTGGTCCTTCCTGTATCTGTGCGGCCCCGTGTATTTCATGGCGGCGATATCGCATGGGATTCGACCCAATGGGAGAATGAAATTGTTGCCGAGTTCTATGGCAAGGACTCGGTGCGCCTGGGGCAGTAAGGATTGCACAAGGAGATTCATTATGCAAAAAGAATCAATCACAGGCAACAAAGTAATCCTTCGCCCATTACGCGACGAGGACGCCACATTTTTTGCCCACTGGTACAACCAGCTTGAAGTGATGTTTGAGTGCGGCTTTTTTGAGCCGACAACACTGGAAGCCGAACTCAAAAGAATACAAAAACCTGATAAAGACGCAGATTGGTATGCAGTGACGGACTTGTCCGGCAGATTGGTAGGAGAAACCGGCCTGCTGCGTTTGTGGCCCCATTGGCGCTGCACGGACATGTCCATCATCATTCCCAACCCAACCGACCAAGGCAAGGGCTACGGCGGCGAGGCGGTGCGGCTGATGTTATCCCGCGCTTTTGAGCATTACGATATGAACCGCGTGGCCATTGGGGTTGTGGGATTGAACGCGCCTGCCCTCGATTTCTATGAACGGATTGGTTTCAAAAAAGAGGGCATTCAAGAGCAAGGGTATTTTCACAATGGCGTATTTAGCGATTTTGTGATGATGCGGATGCTGAAAAGCGAGTATCAAAAGAGGGATTAGCGCGTAGACAATCGCCGCCGATGTACGGTATACTATCGGTGGTGTTATTCTTTGTAGGGCGACGCAGAAAGAACGCTAGAAAATGGGAGTGATATGTGTGTCAGAAATGGTTTTGTATGTAAAAACATTGCCGGAGCCGTTATACCGCATGATACGTGCAGAAAAAGTTAAGGTTAGCGAAACCAATGGTATCATCAGCCTTACGCCAATTATGGAAGCTAAAAGCGGTTGCCCACTTCGGGGGCTTGCCGCCGAAAGTAGCCTTACTGTAGACAAGTTCCTCGCCCTGACCCACGATGAAAAGGAGATGGGGCAGTGAATGAAGTTTTTATTTTGGATGCTTGTGCTTTGCTCGCGCTTTTGAAAAATGAGAGAGGTGCGGATGAGGTCGCCTTAGCATATGAAAAGGCAAATCATGGCGAAGCGTTACTTATTATGAACAAGATAAATCTGTTTGAAGTTTATTATGGTATGTACCACGATAGGGGAAAAGATTATGCCGAAAAGATTTTGGACGGCGTCAAGCGATCAATCGTAACGATCAGTGAGTTTTCAGATGATGTTTTTGCCGAAGCTGGGCGGTTGAAAGCGACATATCGAATTTCATTGGCAGATTCTATCGCATTGGCACAGGCTCTGCTCTCCGGCGGTGCATTGCTGACTGCCGATCATCACGAATTTGATGTGATAGAGGGTTGCGAGAATATCACTTTTCAGTGGATACGGTAAAATAGGGAGGCGCACCCATGAACCTCGACCAACTAATGCAAACGCTGCGCAACGATCCGGCGTTTATGGAAAACGTGTGCCACTGGCGTGAGATACCGGCCAAGCCGGCGCGGTATACGGATTTTCCCGCGGATTTGGACGCCCGCGTGCCCGGTGTATTGGCAGCCCGGAGCGTGCGCCAGCTTTATACGCACCAGCGCGAGGCGTATGATCAGATACGGGCCGGGCGCAACATTTGTGTGGTCACGCCTACCGCTTCGGGTAAAACCCTGTGCTACAACCTGCCCGTGCTCCAGCGCATACTGGAGGATCCGGATGCCCGCGCCTTATATCTGTTTCCCACCAAGGCCCTGTCCGCCGATCAGGTGGCCGAGTTGTACGAGCTGATCACCGCCATTGGCGAGGACATCAAAACCTACACTTACGACGGCGATACCCCCGGCTCCGCCCGCCGCGCCATCCGCCAGGCCGGGCACGTAGTGGTGACCAATCCGGACATGCTCCACTCCGGCATTTTGCCCCACCACACCCAGTGGGTGAAATTGTTCGAAAACCTTCGTTATGTCGTAATCGACGAAATTCACGCCTATCGTGGCATATTTGGTTCCAATCTGGCCAACGTGTTGCGGCGGCTCAAGCGCATCTGCGCCTTTTACGGCTCCAACCCACAGTTTGTGTGCTGCTCCGCTACGATTGCCAACCCCGGTGAGTTGGCCGAGCAACTCACCGGCTTGCCCATGCATTTGATCGACCAAAACGGCGCGTCCAGCGGCGCGCGCCACGTTGTTTTCTACAACCCGCCGGTGGTCAACAAACAATTGGGCATCCGCAAGTCGGCCTTGCAAGAGACGCGGCGAATCGCCTCCATGCTGATTAAAAACGGCGTGTCCACCATCGTATTCGGAAAATCCCGCCTTACGGTGGAGGTGCTTACCCGCCATCTGAAGGACATCACTCGGGACCCCTTGGGCGAGGCTGGGTCGGTGCGCGGTTATC
>WQXF01000090.1 GCA_009784985.1 Clostridia bacterium
GATGGAGGCCACCTGGCTGGCCAACCGGCCCAGCACCTGGCCCTCGGCATCGAGCACGTACCATTTGCGCTCAATGGATTCCGCTTTTGCCATAAACGTATTCACGTTCATTCCTCCGATGATGGTGTTATCTAGGTGTTTTGGGTGCAACGGCGTTGGTCAGGCGCCCATTGCGGCATCGACGTTCCGGGGCTAACGGAGCATATCGACGCAAAGTCTATTGTACTGCAAAAGCGGAAGGCATGTCAAGCTTGAATTTTACGTCGAAATAAATTGCATTTATAATGAGGGGGCTTCATCCCTTCCGTCGAGCATGTGTAGCATAAAGTCCATTTGCATCGAAAGCATGTCTTCAACCGGCCAGACACCGTGATCAATCAACAGGAAGCATAACAACCACCCGTCTTTGATGGCGATCAAGTGATAAGCATCGGGATTTTTGCGCCCTTCGGAACCATAGCCCACTTCATGGAGCATCAGCAGCGGAAGCTCGGAGTCGGCATGCAGCCAATCCGACGTCACCTCACCCAACCCCAGGGGAAAGCTTGATACCTCGTCGATCAGCTCCTGCCCGCTAAACTCGTGCAAAAGTTTCCCTTGATACCCCTCTTTTCGAACTGTGGTCAGAACAATGATCGCCTGGTTGGGTGTATCGGGAGGCGTAATATGGTACACTACAAGCTCCCGATCCGTATATTCATCGTACCGATCCACGATCGCTTGCATACCCTCGGGCAAAACCAGTTTCAGGCTGCTGTCGGGCAGTTCGATCATTTCCACTGTGGGCAAAAAGTTGTAAGGCACCATCATATAATTAAAGATAACATTCTCGTAATCTTCCAACCCGTCCAGCCTGCTCTTTTCCGTTCCCGGGAGAAGGCTCAATACCATCAGCCATCCGTCTCGAAAGCCGGCGATATGCCGCCCCGAGGCCTCATCTACCCAGGTAATTCGCATGGCCGGAACATCTTCGCCAAAGTCATCGGTGTACTGCATCCACATCTCGCCGATCGTATCGGTGGCCCGCAGCATAAGAGGCATAAAAAACAATGGATTTAATTCTTCAAACGCTGTATCTGCCGGGAGCTCAAAGGGTATGGCCGAGATCACAAAATGCGGCTCAGCATCCATGGCGTCGGTTAAAGCCACGAGTTGCTTAAAGTCGTCCCCATCCGCTATCATGCCGTTGACTGTATAGGGGAACGGAAGCATCAGTGTGATCCCCGTATCGCCAAAGGGCCGGGGGTAAAGATACGTACCCTCCCCTTCCGAGGCGTCGGTGATCCTGCTTGCCCACGCCTGGGAGGGGGTGCCCAGGGCCAACGCGGCGCAGAGCATTATGGCCAGAGCGCGATACCATCTTTTCATCATAAAGTCCCCTCACTTACATCCGATCTTCTTTAGCGTGCCCATGCTCATTTCTGCAGCTTCCAACGGAGTGCGGCCCACCGACATATCCTGCTCCACCACAAACCATTTTGCGCCGCATTGGATGGCGGTCTCTACCACGGCCTTGGCATCCTGGCTGCCGTAACCAAAGGGGCGGAACTCAAAGGCC
The DNA here is from genome assembly GCA_009784985.1 of Clostridia bacterium. Lineage (GTDB taxonomy): Bacteria > Bacillota > Clostridia > Christensenellales > Aristaeellaceae > WQXF01. The sequence goes on from WQXF01000090.1 coordinate 1,559, forward strand.
GTGGACTCATCCTTCCGCTTGTTTTCATCAATACCGATCAGCGCGTAGGGGGAGCGCCCGTCTATGCGGCCCACATAATCCTTTAGGTGCACCACCGGGCAGCGACCGGCATATTTGGGCAGATACTCCACCGGATCCAGGCCCGCGTACTTGATCCAGCACACGTCCATTTCGGTTTGCAGGATGTCCGCCGGGATCGCATCGTACAAAAAGTCCAGCCCATACTGGCCGCTGACCTGGCAGAACTCAAAGTCGTGATTGTGATACAGCAACAGGATGCCCGCCTCCTGGCAGAGGGCGCCGAACTTGGCGATGGCGGCAAGGGTGCGGGCAAAACCGGGGGCTCCCGGCCGGGTCTCTTCGTCCAGATAGGGCACGGCGATGTAGGCACATCCCACCTGCTGGTGATAGGCGATTACGCCAAACATGTCGTTTTCGATCATAGCAAAAGGGACGTGGCTGGAGACCGCTTGCAGGCCGGTCTCGTCCAGCATCCGGCGAATGTCTGTTGCGGCGTGGCCATAAAACCCGGCGAACTCCACGCCGTCGTATCCCATGGCGGCGATCTGTTTGAGCACCCCAAGCAGATCCTTCTCCGCATCCTCCCGAGCGGAATACAGTTGATAAGCAATCGGCCTTTTTTCCATGATATTCTCCCCACTCTTCAATTTTTATTGTTTTTGTGTGCTACTAGTTAAGGTTGGCTGACATCGACATCAATGGGAATACTGTACAGCTTGGTTAGGGTTTCGGGGCCAGCAATGCCATCGGCTGGCGCCACACCCGCCACCCTTTGGAACGCTTGTACCGCTTTTTGCGTTGCTTCATCGTATATGCCGTTTATCAATGCGTCGGGTGGAAGATATCCTAACAGTTGCAACAGCTCCTGCAGGCGGACGACCTCCGGTCCGGTGTCTCCCTTCCGCAGAACAGCCGTGTATATCTGCAGGGGCATAGCGTCCATGTTCGCGGGAGGATCAAGTTGCTCTTCCGGCAAGACGATAGGATCGTAATTTTGAAGGAGATTATTAAATGGCAAAATACAAAGTACAAGCAAAAGAGCCCAAATAAGTTTGTCCATATTCCTCGCTTCACCTTTGCATAGTTTTCACATGAACGGTACGATCATTATACAATGGGTATGTAAAAATTGAAAGCAGAAAAATGAAAAGGCGGCAAGAACATCACTGCTTCGCCGCCCTCTTCATTCTCCACTTTCCATTTATTCAGTCTCTCGGCGCAGCCAATGCGCCGCTGCTAAACAGTGCGGTTTGTGTGTCCGGGCCGGCTAAGCCGTCTACCCACTGGCCGTTGCGGGCCTGGAACGCACGAACCGCCTGTTCGGTGGCTTCGTCGTATCTGCCCGAGGCGCTTCCGCTCAAATAACCCAGCTCTATCAACCGCCTTTGCAGGGCGGTTACCCTGTTGCCACTGTTGCCGGGCGCTAGGAAACCATAGGTGGCGTTGGGGGTGGAGGCTGTGTAGCTTTTTGGCGTGGGCATGGGGGTCGACCTGGAGGTATCGCCAACGGCAGCGGATTGGGGCCTGGCCGACGGGGAATCCAGCGCATCCATCGTTCGGCGGCCCACCACGCCGTCGGCAGTTAAGCCGTTTGCCGCTTGAAAGTCCCTTACCGCACGTTCTGTGGCATTGCCGAATATACCGTCTGCCCTTCCGGATAGATAACCCAAATCCCGGAGCCGCTGCTGCACGTAGGCAACGTCGGTTCCTTGGTCACCGTTGCGAAGGGAGCCGGAGCGGGTGGGTTCGGGTGTTACGGGGATGGGTGTGGGCGTAGGGGTTTCCACGGGAGGGGGCACGTGGTTTTCCGGTGTCTCGTTGACTTGTTGGCCGTCTACCCAGCCGCCCCAGTCCTGCCCAGGGGGAGTTGTTGCCAGGTCCTCGTCTTCAGCCGGCGTAAAATGCACAAAATTGGGGGTATTGTTGCCGCCCGGGCTACTGAATATCAACACACAAAGCACTAACAAGAGCGCGCCACCCAATAAGAATGCCAGGGTATAACTCTTTCGTCTCATCATAACAATGTGCCTCCTTTCCTTTTGTAGGTTGTACATATTCTTCTATTATTAGACGCGGAGGGCGGTGTAATTGTTGCAAAACAGCAATAATTAAAGATTTTTGGCTTGAAAAGCACGGGAATATTGAATATAATGTGGGGCAGAGGGATGTGTGCCCCTTACCGGGCAACTAGCCCCCGTGCAGTTGCCAAAACTGTTGGAACCGCTTGTAGGTGCTAGCTACAGGCGGTTCGCTTTATCTCTTGAAGAGCCTGTGGTCATTCTTCTATCTTGTAACCAGTATAACATATGGATGCATATATGCGCAACGGTTACCCCGTTCTACAAGGCAGAACCATTTATGCATTTATAAAGCAATGCAAGTTAAAACATGTTCGCCATGCATTTTTTTGAAGGGACGATGCGCACATTGTTCTGCTTTTCAGCCATATGACGTTAGAAGGGCGAGCGGCTCATCCTGCACAAAGTCGGATCCTTCACCTTCACAAAAGCCGAGGGGACTATGGTGTATTGTCGCGTAGTGGAATTTTTTGCCGTTAATAGCAATTCATTGTTTATCGACAAAAAATCACCGCCGGGCAGAAGAGCGGCGGCAATAACAGATTTTCAATTGACTTCCCTAGTTGTCACTGGTTGACGGTGGAGTGCGGGCTTTTACTTCGGCATCGAGCTTAACCTTTTCAGAATACTCACTACTTTTCAGCTTTTCGTAGTCTTTGTGGGCTTTGGCTTCTTTGTCGGCAGCTAAAGCCATAGTAACAGTAGCAATCCCCGTAAAGATCGTTTTTGCGAGTTTATCGGGCACACAAATCACCTCCATATTTATAGGTTATCATAATATGCGAATACTGTCAATTCCAAACCCCACTTTCATCCAGATTAAAATCATTTACTATAACCTGCCGAAGGTGGTATAATACAAATAGAGGTGATCACTATGGATTTTCGAAGCAATTTGCAAACGGTCGTAGAGATAGCTAAAAATATTGTTCCCTTAAAAGCGGCTTATTTGTTCGGCAGCTATGCCTATGGGCAACCAAGCAAACATAGCGATTTTGACATTTATTTTGTAGCGGATTTTATAGATGGAAGCAAACACGATACATTGGTAGCTTTATACGGCGCGATTCACGGGATAGCGGAAAAACCTACTGATATTTTATTAAATACCAAAATGCACTTTGACGAAAGAAAAAATTACAAAGGAACAATTGAATACAAAGTGGCAAAGGACGGTGTGAAATTATATGAACAAGAAATTATACAGTGAATGGATAGAGATAGCGGATGGCGATTATGATTTGGCAAAGCGAGTGTTTGATTGTCAATGGCCCAAGCAAAACATAAGAATATGCTTTCATTGCCAGCAGGCAGCAGAAAAGTATCTAAAAGGTTATTTGGTTTATCATAATGAGGAAATTGTAAGAACTCACATTCTTAATGAGTTGATAGACTTATGTATGAAGTATGATGATGGATTTGAAGCATTACGAGATATGTGCACATATTTAACCCCTTTTGCTGTACAAGTTCGTTATCCGGATCATACCTTTGAGATAGCGGAGATAGAGGCAAAGAGGTCACTTGATTATGTGAGGATTATCATAGATTTTGTCTCTGAAAAAATGAAAGATAAGCAATAATCTATCTTACAAATCATGCAACCCCAACGGCTCCAAATCCGCCACGGGCTTGCCCAATTTGGCGCACTCTATCAGCAAACCGGCGGTATCTAGGCTCGTAAGGCAGGGGATGCCGTATTCCACCGCCATGCGGCGCAGGCGGAAACCGTCGCGGTGGGGCGCCCGGCCATGGGTGGGGGTGGCGATGATCAGCCGGATGGAGCCAGAGGCCAGCAGCGCTTCCAGCGCGGCACGGTCCTCCGAGGGTTTGGGCACCAGGTTGGTACCCACAAAGTTGCGGTTGAGCAGGTTGGCGGTGCCGCTGGTGGCGTATAGGTCAAAACCCTGTAGGCTGAGTTCTTCGGCCAGGGCGATGGACTCCTGTTTGTCTTGCCCGGCGATGGAGAGCAGCACCCCTCCTTCCCCCTGGGTTGGCACGGCCATCTTGGCGGCGGAAAAACCCTTAAGGTATGCCTCGGGAGCCGTGCGGGCCAGGCCCAGCACCTCGCCGGTGGACTTCATTTCCGGCCCCAGGGATACTTCAACTTCGGGCAGCTTCTCGAAAGAGAATACGGGCATCTTCACGGCCACGGTGGCGGGGGGCGTGGGGTAGAGCCCTTCGCCAAAGCCAAAATCCGGCACCCGTTCGCCCAGGGAGGCCCGCACGCCCAACTCCACCACCGGGATACCCGTCACTTTGCTGATGTAGGGCACGGTGCGGCTGGAGCGGGGGTTTACCTCAATCACAAACAGATCGCCCGCGTACTGAATGAATTGAATGTTCACCAGGCCCTTTACGTTCAGGCCCTTGGCCAGCGCGTTGGTGTATTGGATCACCCGCAGTTGGATGCGGGGCGACAGGGTTTGGGGCGGATATACGGAAATCGAATCCCCTGAGTGGATGCCGGCCCGCTCGATATGCTCCATGATGCCGGGGATCAGCACATGCTGGCCGTCGCATACGGCGTCCACCTCGATCTCGCGGCCCAATAGGTATTTATCGACTAGGATGGGATGCTCCCGGGCGTGCTCCCGGCCCTGGCCCTGGCTTTGTTCGGCGATGATGCGCATGTAGGCGCGCAAGTCGCCCTCTTCATAGGCGATCTCCATGCCCTGGCCTCCCAGCACGTAGGAGGGACGCACCAGCACCGGATAGCCCAGCTTGGCCGCCGCATCTACGGCCTCTTGTTCGGCAAATACCGTGTTGCCCTGGGGTTGGGGGATGTTTAATTGCTCCAGCAGCGTGTTAAAGCGCTTGCGGTCTTCGGCGGCGTCGATGTCAGCTAGGGAAGTGCCTAGGATGGGCACGCCTGCCGCGTCCACGGCCTTGGCCAGCTTGATGGCGGTTTGCCCGCCAAACTGCACCACCACACCCACCGGCTTTTCGATGTCCAGTATGTTCCACACATCCTCGGGGGTGAGGGGTTCGAAGTACAGGCGGTCGGCGGTGTCAAAATCGGTGGACACGGTTTCCGGGTTGTTGTTGATGATCACGGTGTCGTACCCGGCTTTTTGCAGCGCCCACACGCAGTGCACCGAGCAGTAATCAAACTCCACGCCCTGGCCAATACGAATCGGGCCGCTGCCCAGCACCACCACGGTTTTGCGGCCTCTGTTGCCCTGGGCCTCGTTGGTTGCGCCGTAGGCCGAATAATAATAGGGGCTTTGTGCGTCAAACTCACCGGCGCAGGTATCCACCGGGCGGTAGGCCGGGCGGATACCCAGGGACTTGCGGAGATCGCGCAGCTCCCGCTCCGGCAACCCCAGCCACCGGGCCAGAGCGCTATCGGCAAAACCTAGGGTTTTGGCCCGGCTGAGCAGTTCTGGCGTCAGTTCTGAAGGCTTCAGGCTTCGTATCTGCTGCTCCAAATTTACGATGTTGCGGAACTTTTGCAAAAACCATGGGTCAATGCGGGTGATGGAAAATATCTTGCCTGATGGCACGCCCCGCCGCAACGTCTCGGCCACCACAAAGGCACGTTCGGTGTTGATTTGCGCTAGGCGATCAGTGAGCGCTTCATCATCCAGCGCTTCTAAGGCAGGATCCACCAGCGAATCATAGCCCATTTCTAAAGAGCGAACGGCTTTGAGCAACGCCGCCTCAAAGTTGATGCCGATGGACATCACCTCGCCGGTGGCCTTCATTTTGGTGCCGATGCGTTTGTCGGCCTCCACAAACTTGTCGAAGGGCCAGCGGGGGTATTTGAGCACCACGTAGTCGATCACCGGCTCCACACAGGCTGAGGTACAACCGGTGACGCCGTTGGGAATCTCATCCAGCGTATAACCGATGGCCACCCTTGTCGTCACCTTGGCGATGGGGTAGCCCGTGGCCTTCGAAGCCAGCGCCGAAGAGCGGCTCACCCGTGGATTCACCTCGATCACGCCGTATTCCAGGCTGTTGGGATGCAGGGCAAACTGCACGTTGCATCCGCCCTCGATGCCCAGGGCATCCAGTATGCGCAGGGAGGCGCCCCGCAGCATGTGATGCTCCTCCGCCCGCAGGGTTTGGGAGGGAGCCACCACGATGGAGTCGCCGGTATGCACGCCCACCGGGTCGATATTCTCCATGTTGCACACGGCCAGGGAATTGCCCGCGCCGTCGCGTATCACCTCGTACTCCACCTCTTTCCATCCTGCCACCGAACGCTCCACCAGCACCTGATGCACCCGGCTGGCCCGCAGGCCTTCGGCACAGATGGCCCGCAGTTCGGCCTCATCCTCCGCCATGCCGCCGCCGGTACCGCCCAGGGTATAGGCGGGCCGGATGATCAGCGGATAGCCAATTTCATTGCCAAAGGCCACGGCCTCTTCCACTTCGTGTACGATCACGCTGTCGATGCAGGGTTCGCCGATGCTCAGCATCATTTCTTTAAAGGCCTCCCGGTCTTCGGCTTTGCGGATGGACTCCATGGGTGTGCCCAGCATGCGTACGCCCAGCTCGTCCAGGATGCCTGATTCGGCCAGCTCCATCGCTAAATTTAGGCCGGTTTGGCCACCTAACGAGGGCAGCAGGCTGTCGGGCCGCTCCCGCCGTAGGATGTTGGAGATGGTCTCCACGGTGAGGGGTTCGATATACACCCGGTCGGCGATGTCCCGGTCGGTCATGATGGTGGCCGGGTTGGAGTTGACGAGCACGGTTTCGATGCCCTCTTCCCGGAGCACACGGCATGCCTGGGTGCCCGCGTAATCAAATTCGGCGGCTTGCCCGATGACGATGGGGCCCGAACCGATGACGAGGACTTTTTGGATGGATGGATTTTTGGGCACGTGTAATCCTCCCTATATGTTGCTCTGCGCGATGGGGAATCCCTCCACCGCTGCGGCGGTCCCCCTCCCTTTAACAAGGGAGGTAGAGGCTAATCATCCAAGCTGGCATTTCCCTCCCAAACCTCCCTTGTTAAAGGGAGGGGGACCGCCGCAGCGGTGGAGGGATTCCGTCCCTGGGCAGCTCATGCACAAGTTTCGTCAATGCATCGGAATCTGCTTCCGGCTGAAACAACACACCCCGTGCCCCATCGCCAAAATCCAGCCCGGCCACCCCGCCGTCATTTAGGTTGACATGGGTGATCCTTGCGCCCTGGGGCAGGCGCTGGGCATCTGGCGCGTACAGGCAGCGGTGGGCGGCTTGTTGGCAACGGCCCGTATCGACTTCCCGCACCGGCTGGTTGCCGTGGCGCCCGTGTTGCAGGCGCATTAAGCCGCCGCCCCGGGCCAGCACCATCAACTGAAAGCCCAGCCCGATGCCCAGCACGGGCCGCGATTGCATCAGCGCGCCCACCGTGTTCAGCAGGCCGCTCTGCGCCGCCGGATCGCCCGGTCCTCCGCTGAGCACCACGCCGTCACAATCAGCCAGGATTGTTTTTGCCGACGTGCAGGCCGGATACACGGTTGTGTTGCAGCCCAGGCTGGTGAGCATCTCCAGCAACGGCTTGTCCACGCCCAAATCCAACACGGCGATGCGGGGGCCATCACCCGTCAAGTTGTAGGGGGCGGAGCAAGTGACTTGTGCTACCAAGTCAGCCTCGGCATAAGCCGCCAGCGCTTCCCAATCCGCTGGGGTTGGTTCGCTGGGGCAGATGCGCCCCTTTTGCACCCCGTGGGCGCGGATGTGCCGGGTGAGGGCGCGGGTGTCCAGCCCGTGGAGCGCCGGTGTGTCTTGATCGGCCAGGAAATCTGGCAAGGTGCGGGTGCACAACCAGTTGCTGGGCAAATCGCACAGGGATTGGATCACCAGGCCCGCCACCTGCGCACCATCCGACGCCATGTCGGCCTCGTTGATGCCCACATTGCCGATGAGCGGATAGGTGAAGCACACGATCCGCCCGCGATAGGCCGGGTCGGTGATCAATTGCTGATGGCCAAACATGTGGGTGGCAAACACCACCTCCCCCGTGGCCGGGAGGGTTGCGCCAAAGCTTTGGCCGGAAAACCGGGTTCCATCCGCCAGGATCAATGTTGCCATGTGCTCACATCCCTCTGAATAATGGGCAAACGTAATTTGGGCAAAAAAGAAGGAAGGCGGAATCGCTTCCATCTTCCTAAAAATGAATTATGAATGGGGAAAGACACGCGCTGCCTGGCTATCCATCCGCCTCGCATGCCGCCACCCTCCTCTACGCTGAGCCTGTAAGGGTTATACCGTATTTTTTGTGTGGTGTCAAGTGTTATTGCGTATTCGCAAATTTTGACGTATGATGTGCATAACAGCAGAAAATTCGAAAGGATGATTCCCAATGAAAGAGAATATCAAAAAGAAACGGGCAAAGAAAAAGTTTGGATTCTGGAAAATCGTGCTGTGCTTGGTGTTGGCGGCGGCAGTTATTATACCGGGTTATATGTTTGTATCCGGCTATCTCAAAAGCCTGCCCGCCATCACCTACAATCTGTATGTAGGGGAGGCGGAAGCCGCTTCGTATCCCGATGTGCGATTTGCCGTGATATCCGACCTGCATTTTTATGATGTATCCCTTGGCACCACCGGAGCCGCCTTCGAAGCCGAGCTTCTTGGCGACAGAAAGTTGCTTGTGGAGAGCGAGGAGCTGCTGAACTTTGCCATCGGGCAGCTGCTGCGCTCCGACGTTCAGTTTGTGCTGATCTCCGGCGATCTTACCAAGGACGGCGAGACCCTGAATCACGAGGGCCTGGCCAAAAAGCTACAGTTGCTGGTGGATAACGGCATCAAGGTGTACGTTGCGCCGGGCAATCACGATGTCAACAGCTTTGACGCCGTGCGCTTTGAGGGCGGCCAAAGGATCCCCGTGGATGCCGTATCCGTTGAGGATTTTGCGCGGATCTACGCCAACATGGGGTATGGCCAGGCCATCAAACGTGATCCCGGTTCCTTAAGTTATGTGGCGGAGCCGACGCCGGGGCTGTGGGTGTTGTCGATTGACGCCTGCAGGTACCCCGAAAACGAGCCTGGCGAGCCCCAGCTTGTGGCTGGCCGGGTGAGCCAGGAGTTGGAGAGCTGGCTGGCCGATGTGCTCAGCGAAGCGGCGGAGCAGGGCAAGGCCGTGCTGGCGCTGATGCATCACGGCGTGGTGGAGCATTGGGACGGCCAGGCTAGGCTGCATCCCGACTATCTGGTGGAGGATTTTAAGCACTTTGGGGAGTTTTTGGCCTCCTACAACGTAAGGCTGGTGTTTACCGGGCATTATCACGCCCAGAATATCGCTCAGGCTAACTTTGGCTCAAAGACCTTGTATGATGTGGAAACCGGCTCCCTGGTAACCTATCCGTGCCCCATACGGTACTGCGAGATAAAGGACGGCACATTCACCGTTGTGACCGATACCATCGCCGATAAGTTGCGCCCCGGCACGGATTTTGCGGAGACCGCCCAGGCCTTTGTAAAACAAACGGTGATGCTTGAAGCAAAAAATACATTGCTGAAATACAGGGTATCAGAGCAGGATGCAGACATCATCGCCGACGCGGTGGGCGATGCCTTTGCCGCCCATTACAGCGGGGATGCCGATCCCGCGCTCCGCACCCATGTGGAAACGGGCAGGCTTAGCCTCTGGGGGCGGATCGTGTACAGCACCCAACGCTATGTGTTGGACGGTTTGTGGGCAGCGTCCCCATTGCCGGATAACAACGCTTCTTTTAGGCTGGATTAATCATTTCGATTTCTTCTCAATCCGGGCTCCACGTATATTGCGAGGGGCCCGGAAACATTTTTGGCAACAAAAAGAAATATTAAGCATAGTTTAATAATTACCATTAAATCACGATTCATAGTACAAAAACCCTTGTATATCGCCAATATTGCTGCTAGAATGTCAACACTATTATGGCGTAAATCTATGCTTTTTTGCAGCAATAAATTGAACAAAATTGAA
>WQXF01000091.1 GCA_009784985.1 Clostridia bacterium
CCATACTGTGGCCCCGGGCGTCGCGGGTTTTATAGCAAATTGCTATAATGACCTCATATACGCAACATACTGCGGAAACGCCACTTCGGGCTCCGCCAAATGGGGCGCCCACATCTTTTCCCATTCAAAGGACAGGTACCCGTCGTATCCGTGCCGGGCCAGCACCCCAGCCACCTCAGCCATGGGCAACGCCCCTTCGCCAGGCAAACACAGGGAAAAATCCGCAGCGGCATCTTTCATGTGCACATGCTTGATGGACGCGCCCAGCAGCCCGTAGGTTTCCGATGGGCTTTCACCGGCCCTTACGGTGTGCGCCATATCCCAAAGGATGCCCACGCCCGCGCTGTTTACGGCATCCAGCAGCACCTTCACTTGCTTTCCTGCGCTTAGGGCGTCATGGGTTTCGATCAGTACCATCACGCCTTGTTCGATGGCCCGCTCACCCGCCTGGCGCAATACCTGCACGCCGTACGGGCTCACCCGGCCCCCATCGCCCTCGCCGATGAATGTGCGCACGTAGGGCGCGCCGATATCCCGCGCTAGATCGATGTTGCAACAAAGATTGTGGCGCTGTTGATCCAATGTAGGATCGTCCAGCCCGGCAAATTGTGTGTAGCCGCTCACCGAGGCGATGCCAATGCCTGCCTCGGCAAAAAGGCGCTTCACACCGTTGCGTTCATCGGCACACAGGGCAGGGTCGATGTGTTTGTCTCCGCCGATGCGCAGCTCCACACCGTCGAATCCGTAGTGTTTGGCGCGTTCGGCAATCCGGGCCAGGTTCCAATCGGGGCATCCCAAGGTGGAAAACGATAACTTCATCTGGGGTCACAACCTTTCAAGAAAATGAGGGAAAGCGATGAAAATTTGCGTAATCGGCTGTGGAAGCCATGCCAGCGCCATGCACGGTCCCTGCTATCGGCAGTATGCCCAGCGGAACCCCGAAATCCAACTCTGTGCCTGTTGTGATGTCAATGCCGATACCTCATCAAATTTTGCACAGGCGTACGGTTTCCAACGCACGTACACCAACTATCCGCAAATGCTGGAGCGGGAATCGCCGGATGCCGTGGGCATTGTGCTGCCCGTTGAGCGAATGCTGGAAATAACAGAGCAAGTGCTGCTGGGCGGTTTCTGTTGTATCATCGAAAAGCCGCCCGCGCCGGATCGTGAGGGTGTAGAGCGCCTGGTGGTTGCGGCAGGTGAATCAGGCAGCCAGTTGCGTGTGGGGTTTAACCGAAGGTTTATGCCGGTGATCCGCGCCCTGCGCGAACAACTGACGGAGCGGGCCGAGCCGATCCGGCACATTAACTACGAGATGCACCGGGTAGGCCGGGTCAACGAGGATTTTAGCACCACCGCCATCCACGGGATCGACCTGGTGGGGTTTTTGGGGAACGGGTATCAGAGGGCCCGTTTCACTTATCAAGACGTCGGCGCCGACGGACAGACCGCCACCAACTTTTTGATGGAATGTTTGATGGATAGCGACGTTACGGCGCGGCTCTCCTTTTTGCCCGTGGTGGGGCGCAATATTGAAACCGTAGCGGTGTTTACGGACAGCCATACCTACATCGCGGAGCTGCCCCTGAACATACACGCTTTTGGCGGTTGCTTATCCATATACGCGGCAGACCGACTGCTGCAGAAAATCGTGGAAGAAGGCGCAACTTATGAAGCCTGCGGATTCTATAACGAAATCGCCACTTTTTTAGATGAATTGCGCACAACCGGCATCAACACCCAGGGCCGCATCGAAACCACCCGGCAATCGGTAGAGCTGGCTCATGCAATCAGAAACCGGGTCGAAGCATATTCATAACACATCCACCCGCCGCTCATTGGCCTTTATGGGCCGGTGCTCGCCATAGCAATTGCCCACCGAGTACCATATGGTTCTGTATTGTTTGCCCAACTCCAAATCGGCCACACAAAATCCCGAGGGATGGGCCTCGCCACCGGGACAAGAGGCGATCACCTCGCCGTAGTGGTCTACGATAAAACACGGGGCCTCGTTCCAGCGCGGGGTGGAGGTCACCACAAATACGCCGTTGTCGGAAGCACGGGAGCGGGCCTGGATCATGGCATTCCATGCCGAGGGAACCAGCAAAATCTCCGCGCCCTTTTCTACCATGCGGCGGGCAATCTCGGGGAAACCCTGATCCCAGCAGATCATCATGCCCACCTTGCCAAAATCCGTATCGAATACGCAAAACTCATCGCCGGGGGTATACCCGGACTCGGCCTCGTCCAGGGGGAGCTGTATCTTACGATAGATGCCCTCTACATCGCCGCTCCGGCCAAACAGCATGGCGGTATTGCGGTACACCCCTTCTTCTAACAAAGCTATGCCCGCCACAATGTACATGTTGTGCCGCTTGGCCCTCTGGCCAATGCTTTTAATCTCCGGGCCGTCCAGGGTCACCGCGCCCTCCGTTAGGGGGATGTTCACCGATAGCCACGCCTCGCCAAGGCATAGGATATCCGGCTTGGCCTGGGCAGCCTGGTCGATCACCTGCAGCATAGCCTTCAGGTTGTTCTGCTTATCGCCTGGCAGATCGGTAAAAGCGGAGGCAACCCGGCATCTTCGCACCGGGATGGCCGGGGCCTCACAGAATTCGGCGCCGCTCCACGTCACCAGCCCGGTCTCCGACCATTTGAAGCAGAGCTCGGCTGTTGCCGACACGGCGCCTTCCGGCGCGGGCAAAACGCGGCTGAACAGCAGTCCGCCCGCAACTGCGTGGCGGTCGATGTAGTCGCGCTGAACGAGGCGGCCTTCGGTATTGAGCCAGGTGAGCAGCACGTGGAGGTTGGCAAATTCGTTGCGCACGCCCTGGGGGCGGCAAGTTACAGAAAACCGATAGGTTTTGCCGCCTGCCACGCTTTCGATGGCTCCCATCCAGCGCCCGAAACAATTCCGCTGCCCGTTGGATTTATGGGTAAGAGCGCCGTTTTCTGTGCGTTCTTCAATCGGCGCGGCCTCGGGGTAGGGCGAAAGGCTATGCCATGTGATCATGGTGTTTCCCCCCTTATGTTTGTGTATTAGGATTTGTTGTGCTCATTTTAACATAAAAACATCTCTGATGGACGCTGCACGCAAAGTTTGGTATACTGACCTTAACAAAAAATCGAAAAGATCGCCGCGTATGAAAGGAGACCCGTCATGCTCGCCAATCATTATGAGGACCTGTCGGTTTTGCACCTGGGCACATGCCCTCCGCGCCCCTACTATCTGCCCAACGATCACCGCGTGCTGCTCAATGGCGATTGGACATTTGCCTATTTCGAAAGCGTGGAAGACGTGCCCGAGGACATTGGCCAGGAGGATTTTTCCCTGGGAGATGCCACCATCCCCGTGCCTTCCGTATGGCAAAACCATGGGTATGACCGCCACCAATACACCAACTCAAAGTACCCCTTCCCCTACGATCCGCCCTACGTACCCAGAGACAATCCCTGCGGCGTATACCGTAGAAGCTTTTCTATTTCGGATACCAGCAAACGCTGTTACTTAAATTTCGAAGGCGTGGATTCCTGCCTGTATGTATGGGTCAACGGGCAATTTGTGGGCTATCATCAGGTATCCCATTCCACAGGGGAATACGAGATCACCGAGTATGTGCGCCTCGGCGAAAACACGCTGACCCTGGCCGTGCTAAAATGGTGCGTAGGCAGCTATCTGGAAGATCAGGATAAGCTGCGTATGTCGGGCATCTTTCGGGACGTATATCTGTTGCTGCGCCCCCAGAATCATATATGGGACGTAACCGTACAGGCCCAGCCCGACGAAAACTTAAAGGGAGCCTCGGTGGAAGTGGCTATAGATTTTGCGGGCGCTTCCTTCCCCGTGGATTTTGTGCTGCTGGATCCCAACGGAAACGAAATCGCCCGGCAGCAGGCCGATGGGAAGGCCGCCTTTCGTTTGGACAGCGCGGCGCTTTGGACAGCGGAAACCCCTGCCCAGTACACGGTGGTCCTGTCCGGCGGGGGAGAAACCATCACGGTTCCCGTGGGCATTCGCCGCATTGTAGTGCGGGACGGGCTGGTGCTTCTAAACGGAAAGCGCATTTTGTTTAAGGGCGTCAATCGCCACGACAGCGACCCGGTAACCGGCTACACAATCTCCAAAGAGCAGGCCATGAGGGATCTGACCCTAATGAAACAACACAATATCAACGCCGTACGCACCAGCCACTATCCCAACGCGCCCTGGTTCTCTTTGCTTTGTGGCGAATACGGGTTTTATGTGATCTCCGAATCCGACATTGAGGCCCACGGCTGCGTGGATGTATATGGCCCCGAAACCTGGAGCGAAAAATATTGCGCCATCGCCAAGGATCCCCGGTTCGCCCAGGCCATTCTGGACCGGGTGCAGCGCAATGTGATCCGGGACAAAAACTGCCATGCGGTGCTTATGTGGTCCCTTGGCAATGAAGCCGGGTACGGCCCCAGTTTTGATATAGCGGCCCGATGGGTGAAAACATATGATCCGCTTCGCCTTGTCCATTACGAGGGAACGTCGGCCAAGACGGAGGACGATACCACCAGCGAGGACGCCCTGGACATCCACAGCCGGATGTACACCTCCTTACGGGACATCGAAGCCTACTTTGCCGACAAAAAGAACAAAAAGCCCTTTTTGCTGTGCGAGTACATCCACGCCATGGGCAACGGCCCCGGCGATGCAGAAGATTACTGGGAGCTGATGGAGAAATATCCCGGCTTTTGCGGCGGTTTTGTATGGGAGTGGTGCGACCACGCCGTGTACATGGGCAAAACGATAGATGGCAAGAAAAAATACTTCTACGGCGGCGACTTTGGCGAAACCCGCCACGACGGCAACTTTTGTATGGACGGTTTGGTGTATCCCGACCGCACCCCCCATACCGGCCTAAAGGAATACCAAAACGTGATCCGCCCCGTACGGGCAAAGGCGGGCGATCTGGCCCGTGGCGAGATCATTTTTGACAGCAAGCTGGACTTTGCTGATGCTGCTGACGTACTAAACATCAGCTATGAAGTCACCGTGGATGGCGTTCCCGTACAATCCGGTGATGTCCCGGCGTTTTCCCTGCCGCCTCGGGGGCAAAAGGCCGTAAGCCTAGGGTTTGACCTGCCCCAAACCGGCGATTGCTTCCTGAATATCACTTACAAGGCCACGGGTACTCATCCATTAATCCCGGCGGACGCCCATCTTGGCATCGACCAAATTACGTTGAGGCGAAACGAACGCAAACTAACGCCGCCTGCTCCTGGATCACTAGAAATGACACAAGACAACCGCTACATCGCGGTGAGCGGGCCGGACTTCCGCTATCGGTTTGATACCCGGCTGGGGGCATTTGATCAGCTAGTATACCAAAATCGCAGTCTGATTACCGCCCCCATGGCCTTCAATATCTGGCGCGCCCCCACGGATAACGACCGGAACATCGTACACGCCTGGCGGGAAGCGGGGTATGACCAGGCCATCCAAAGGGCCTACGAAACAACCGGCGAAGTAAAGGCCGGCGTGGGCGTGATCACCTGCCGCCAAAGCCTTGCCGCCGTATACCTGCAACCGGTCATTCAAGCAAATGCAATCTATACCATCGGCGCGGACGGGGCCATTCAAATCGCCTTTGAATGCAAAAAAGACAAAGCCATGCCCTCCCTGCCCCGGTTTGGGTTGCGGCTGCACTTGCCTAAGGAACTGCACCATGCCCGCTACTTTGGTTTGGGGCCCTACGAAAGCTACATGGACAAACGCCGGGCCTCTTGGATGGGACTGTTTGAAACCACCGCCGAAAGCAACCACGAAGATTACATCAAGCCCCAAGAAAACGGCAGCCATTTTGGCTGCGCCTGGGCGGAGGCCAAAGATCGCAACGGCTTTGGCGTTCGGTTTGAAAGCGAAACGGATTTCTCCTTTCAGATTTCCCCTTACACCCAGGAGGAGCTGACACAAAAAGCCCATCGCCATGCATTACAAAAAGCGCCCGGCCCGGTGGTTTGCGTAGATTACAGGCAAAACGGCATCGGCTCCAACAGTTGCGGCCCAGCCCTTTTGGAAAAATACGCTTTTGATGAAAAGAAATTCGCCTTTGTGTGGAGGTTGGCGCCGTTGGTGTAGGGATTCAAAGGCGGCGGCATGCATAGAATCTGTTATCTTGCCGCGAAATCCCAGAAAAGAGGGGCATGACACAAACATGGAAAAAATGCACGCCATCGTTAAAGAAAAAGCTGCAGCCGGTCTTTCCCTGATCCAAAAGCCCGTTCCAGAACCCGGCCCCGGCGAGGTTCTTATCCGCATCCAAAAGACTTCTATTTGCGGCACCGATCTGCATATCTACAACTGGGATGCCTGGAGCCAGCAGCACATCAAACCCCCGGTCACCATCGGCCATGAGTATGTGGGCGAAATCGCCAAGCTGGGCGCGGGCGTGCTGGGGTATAAGCTAGGCGAGCGGGTAAGCGGCGAGGGGCATATTGTATGCGGCCATTGCCGCAACTGCCGCGCCGGAAACGCCCAGTGGTGCAAGTATACCGAAGGCGTGGGCGTCAATCGGGACGGCGCTTTTGCCCAGTACCTGTGCATTCCCGCCTGCAATGTGGTGCCCGTAAACCCTGCCTTTCCCGAAGAGATCGTTTCGTTTTTTGATGCCTACGGCAATGCCACCCATACCGCCCTGATGTACGATGTGGTGGGCGAGGATGTGCTGATCACCGGCATGGGCCCCATCGGCATCATGGCCGCCGCCATCTGCCGCCAAAACGGCGCCCGGTGTATCATCGTGACGGATGTAAACGATTACCGGCTTGCCATGGCCAAAAAAATGGGCGCAACGGCCACAGTCAACATCCAACGGGAGCGTTTGGAAGATACCATGCGAGCGCAAAAAATGGTGGAAGGATTCGATGTGGGCCTGGAGATGAGCGGCAACCCCGCCGCCCTTTCGCAGATGCTGGGTGTGATGCGCAACGGCGGCAATATCGCGCTGCTGGGCATCTTGGCCCAGGGAGCCAGCGTGGATTTTAACCAAATCATCTTTAAGAGCCTTACCATCACCGGCGTGTACGGGCGGCGCATGTTTGAAACCTGGTATAAGATGGGCGCGATGATCGAAGCCGGGCTGGATCTGTCGCCCCTTATCACCCACCGGTTTCATTTTACGGAATACGAAAAGGGCTTTGCCGCCATGGCCAGCGGGGAGAGCGGCAAAGTGATCTTGGACTGGAGCGAATGATCATGACAAAAGACAGCATGCTGGACATCTATCGTTTGCAGCTTTCGGAGATCGAAAAGGCCGGTACATCCAAAACCGAGCGCCTTTTGTCCACGCCCCAAGGCCCCCGTATCGGCGCGGACGGCAAAAAAAATGTGCTCAACATGTGCGCAAACAACTACCTGGGGTTATCCGGCGATCCAAGGCTCATCGACATCGCAAAGGAATCCTACGATCATTGGGGGTTTGGGCTTTCCAGCGTGCGGTTTATTTGCGGTACTCAGGGCATCCACAAGGCCCTTGAAATGCGGCTTTCCGAGTTTTTGGGCATGGACGACACCATTCTGTATTCCTCTTGTTTTGATGCCAACGGCGGCCTGTTTGAAACCCTGCTTACCGACGCGGACGCGGTGATCTCCGACGAACTGAACCACGCCTCCATCATCGACGGCATCCGCCTGTCGAAGGCCAAGCGTTTCCGGTACAAAAACAACGATATGCAAGACCTGCGCGCCCAGCTTGAGGCGGCCCGGGATTGCCGTATCCGTTTGATCGCCACCGACGGTGTCTTTTCCATGGATGGAACCATTGCAAGCCTGCCATCCATATGCGATCTGGCCGACGAATACGGCGCATTTGTAATGGTAGACGACAGCCATGGCGTAGGTTTTATGGGGCCTCAGGGACGCGGCACCCACCAGCACTGCAACGTGATGGGGCGGATCGACATCCTTACCGGCACCTTTGGCAAGGCCATGGGTGGCGCTTCCGGGGGATATACGGCCGCGCGGCAACCCATCGTGGATCTGCTTCGCCAGCGCTCCCGGCCCTATTTATTCTCCAACACCGTGGCTCCGGCCATTTGCGCGGCAACCCTGGGTGTGCTTGATCTGCTTGAGGAAAGCACGGCTCTGCGCGATAGGGTGCACAGCAATGCCGTGTATTTCCGGCAAAAGCTGCGAGAGGCGGATTTTGATGTGCCCGACGGCGCCCACCCCATCGTGCCTATTATGTTATACGACGCAAAAATAGCCAAGGATTTTGCGGACAGGATGCTGGAAAAGGGTGTGTATGTGATCGGTTTTTCCTACCCGGTGGTGCCCATGGGCAAGGCGCGCATCCGCACCCAGGTGAGCGCCGGCCACACCCGAGATGATCTAGATTTTGCCGTGGTTTGTTTTCGGGAGGCCAAGGGGGAGATGGGAGTGTAAGTCCAAGCTGCAAAATATTTGCAAGATTGTTGTTGCAAAACTGCAACTCTGCCTGTATAATGAGTGCATAAAAATCAAGGAGGCTGTATCGTCATGAAGAAAATTCTCGCTCTGTTACTGGTTTTGATGCTGGTACTTCCCGTAGCCGCATCCGCCGAGAACGTGCTCAGGATCGGCGTATTCCAACCCGTTACCGGCCAAAACGGCGCCGGCGGGTTCCAGGAAGTGCTGGGCACACGTTATGCCCACTCCCTCACGCCCACCGTTGAAATCGGCGGCGTAACCTATGAGATTGAACTGGTTGAAGTGGACAATCAATCGGAAAGAGCGGCTGCCGTCATCGCCGCGCAAACCCTGATGGCCAGCAATGTGTCGGTGGTCGTAGGCTCCTACGGTTCGGCTGTGTGTATCGCCGCAGGCGAGACCTTTGAAGAAGCGGGCGTGGCCGCCATTGGCGCCAGCTGCACCAACCCCCAGGTAACCTTGGGCAACGAGTTCTATTTCCGCATTTGCTTCCTGGATCCGTTCCAAGGCGAAGTGATGGCCAATTTTGCGTTCCAAGAGGGTGCGCGCAAGGCCGCCATCATCACCGAACTGGGCGACGACTATTCGTCGGCCCTTGGCAACTTCTTTAAGAATGCGTTTGAAAAGCTGGGCGGCGAAGTTGTGGAAGAACAGTTCCAAACCGGCCAGACTGACTTTAGGGCCGTGCTAACCAACATCAAGGCCGCTGAAGTTGATGCCATCTTTGCGCCTTCGTCCATCGCCACCGCGCCGCTGATCATCAAGCAGGCTCGTGAGTTGGGCATTGAAGCGCCCATCATGGCCGGCGACACCTGGGAGAATGTAACCATCATCGAAAATGCGGGCGCGGACGCCGAGGGCGTGACCCTGTCCACATTCTTCGACGAGGCTGATCCCACTGCGGCTGAGTTTGTTACCGGATTTAAGGCATTCCTGAACGCCACCCCTGAGTACTTCGAGAGGAACGGCGGCGACGGTGTTGCGGCTGTTTCGGCCCTGGGCTTTGACGCTTACAACGTGGCCATTGCGGCCATCCAGGCGGCGGGCTCCACGGATTCCCGGGTGATCCGCGACGCGCTGGTGGACGTATCGATCACCGGCGTCACAGGCGACATCGCCTTTGACGTGAACGGCGACGCGATCAAAAACATGGCGTTTATCAAAGTTGTGGAAGACGGCGCGTTTAAGTTCCTCAAGACCGTTACCACCGAGTAATTCCGGCTACACACAAAGGGGCGGGGCATTTGCTCCCCGCCCCTGTTTCGATGGTTTAGAATAAAACAGCTCGCTGGAATCCCTCCACCGCTGCGGCGGTCCCCCTCCCTTTAACAAGGGAGGTAAGGGTTGGGAACGAAAACTTTGCTAGAATCCTTTGCCCCCCTTGTCAAAGGGGGCCGAAGCGCCGTCGCGCCAGTGGCGCGATGAGACGGCGCGGAAGGCCAATGAGCCACAGAGCGCACAGCGCGACAATGGCGAATTGAGGAGAGGGCCACCGCAGTGGCGGGGGGATTCCCAAATGGCGATGTACAAGACAGCATCGGATGAAAAATACACTTTGATTACTGGTATCCTGGATTGCTTTGGAGGAAACGCGATGAGTCTCACCACATTTTTACAGCACTGCTTAACCGGCATATCGCTGGGAGGGGCCTATGCGCTGATTGCCATTGGCTACACGATGGTTTACGGCATCCTGCGCCTCATCAACTTTGCCCACGGCGACATCTTTATGATGGCGGGCTTTTTTATGATTTTTGCCGTGGCCAGCTTTCCCTGGCAAGTCGCCATCCCCATCGCCATCCTTGGCACGGTGGGGCTGGGCCTGCTGATCGAACGGGCCGCCTATGCGCCGTTGCGGTCGGCGCCGCGTATGTCGATCATGATTTCGGCCATTGGCATGTCCATGTTTTTGCAAAATTTCGCCATCTATCTTTTTACGGCCCTGCCTAGGGCTTACCCGGAGATCCCAGGGCTTAGAAACGTATTCCAAATCGGCGATGTGTCGGCGTCCCTTGTAACGTTTATTACGCCCGTGTTGGCCGTGGGGCTGGTGCTGCTGCTCAACATGCTCATTCGCCACACAAAAATAGGCATGGCCATGCGCGCCGTATCGAAGGATTTTGAAACGGCCAAACTCATGGGCATCAAAATCAGCCGGGTGATATCCATGACATTTATCATTGGCTCGGCGCTGGCCGCGGTGGGGTCGATTATGTTTTTTACCGATCGCCCGTTGGTCACACCCTTCAGCGGCATGTTGCCCGGGCTTAAGTGTTTTGTGGCCGCGGTGGTGGGCGGCATCGGTTCTATTCCCGGCGCTATGGTGGGCGGGTTTGCGATTGGGCTATGCGAAACCATGCTGATAGCGTTTGGGTATTCGACCTTTTCGGACGCATTTACATTTATGCTGCTGATCATCATGCTGCTGTTTAGGCCCACCGGGCTGTTTGGCGAAAAGACCGGGGAGAAGGTGTGATGATCATGAAAAAAACGACAAAGTGGGGCCTCTCCCTCCTGGCCATGGTGCTGCTCGCCTGGGGGCTCATAGCCCTTGAAGAAAAAAGGTTTGAGTTGGGCATGCTGTACTCCGCGTTGCAAAAGGGCGCGATCCTGGCGATTGCAGCGGTGGCTATGAACCTGCTTACCGGGTTCACGGGGCTGTTTTCACTGGGCCAAGCCGGGTTTATGGCGGTGGGCGCATATGTAACGGCCCTGCTCACCATACCCACGGCCAGGCTGGACGGCATCTATTACATGACCGGTATCTCCCCTGCCATCAAAGCAGCCCGGGAAGCCATGGACTTGGCGCCGGGCTGGTTGCAGGCCGGATACCCCTACCTGGCCCTCATCGCCGGGGGGCTGGTGGCGGCGGGGTTTGCGGCGCTGAT
Source organism: Clostridia bacterium (assembly GCA_009784985.1). GTDB lineage: Bacteria > Bacillota > Clostridia > Christensenellales > Aristaeellaceae > WQXF01. Next base: position 11,326 of record WQXF01000091.1, read on the forward strand.
CGGTATCCCGGTGCTCCGGCTTAAGAGCGACTACCTGGCCATCGCCACCCTGGGCTTTTCTGAAATCATCCGGGCGCTGATCGCAAGCCCCCAGCTCAACACCATCA
>WQXF01000092.1 GCA_009784985.1 Clostridia bacterium
ACATCGAAAGAGAATGTGCGATATTTTTTCTTTGCTTTTTCAACCTCCTTTTGTCTTCTTTCCCTTGTGGCATAACGCTTTTCAAACAACCATCGCTTTAGTTTTGGGGTAACTCAAGCTTGTTTAAGGGGGCCGGAGCGCCGTCGCGCCAGTGGCGCGATGAGACGGCGCGGAAGGCCAATGAGCCACAGAGCGCCACGGCGCGACAATGGCGAATTGAGGAGAGGGCCACCGCAGTGGCGGGGGGATTCCAAAGCAGCGATGTGCAAAACAGTATCCAATAGAACCCAATACATTCAAATGCTGCTGCCCTATTGCCCGCGCAGCATCAAAATCCTCTCAACGGCCTCGGCAAAACCAGCCCCGCCCTGCCCCTCGGTGACATAGGCTGGCAGATGCACCATAGAATCGGCAAAAGCCCGAATATTCGCCACCCCACAACTTGCCGGAAAGGCGGCAAACATAGGCTCGTCGTTGGGTGAATCGCCTATAAACAATCCGGCCTCCAGCATATCGATTTTTCCCCACACCTGCTCAAAAAAGAGTTTGGCCATGGCCAGCTTGTCGTATTCCCCAAACCAAATGTTAACGTGGATGGAGCTGATCTTGGCCCGTGCGCCCATTTCCTCGGCAATGTCGCGAATGCGACCAGCTTCTCTCAAACCCAACCGGGGCGGGTCCTCACAAAAATCAATGGCCAAGTCGTACAGCCTGGCAAACTGATCCTTTGCCACCCGGCAACCGGGCACACCGGCCAGGCAGGCGTCGCGCACCGCGTTTAGCTGTGTTTGCGTTGAGACTGCGGATGGATGAATGAACACCTTTGGCTCATTGTTTGTATCCAGGTAATACACAAATGCGCCGTTTTCGCCGATTACGGCATCTACCGGCCACTGGCGTATGATCAAATCACACCAGCCCGCCGGTCTGCCCGTCACCGGAATCACGCGGATACCGGCGCCGCGCAGCTTCCATAGGGCGGCATATGCCCATGGCAACAACTTGCCATCGTTGGTAATGGTATCGTCGATATCGTGCAGCAGGTATTTGAGCCCCCTTGCGCAAGTTTGAGGGAGTTTATGTATCGGCCTCATTCGCACCTCCGGGGCATATCCCTGGTAGCCACGATATTTGCTTCGGTGCCGCATACCTTTGTGAGCAGCACATCGCCGCATTTCACCGGCGCTTCGGCCATCACATCATCCAACGCACGCATCACATCAAATAGTTTCGCTTTGGGGATATCCCGATGGGTCTTGACCGGCAGGCGCGGATACAGCGCGTACTGGATGCGCACGGTGGAGGTCAGCACTCGAGTGGGATCGCGCACTTCCTTTCGCCCGTACTCCTCGCCTAGGGGGCACTGATTGCCGGTCACGCGTTCGCCGTTGGATTCCAGCTGCAAACGGCAGCCCTTGGGGCATACGATGCAAATCACTTTAATCATGCTGCCCTGCCCCCTTCACCCAAGATAAAATCATTTGAGCATAATTGCTTCTAGCTCGTGATTTGCTGTACATCGCCGCTTCAGAATCCCCCCGCCACTGCGGTGGCCCTCCCCCCTTTAACAAGGGAGGTAAGGGATTTTCTCGAAGTTTTCGTTCTTTACTCCTAACCTCCCTTGTTAAAGGGAGGGGGACCGCCGCAGCGGTGGAGGGATTCTGCACCGCGATTTGACCAATGATAAGATTGTTGCAGAAAAATAAACTCAAATGCTTTTGCCCGCCCCCTTCACCCGGATGATCAGCCTTGCCGCCTTTTCTAGTGTAACCTTGGGCACCCGAATGCGCTCCATCTCCGCCGGGATCATGTGCTCTCGTTTAAAGGTGTGGGCAATCTCATTGGAGCCGTCCAGCGCCACCTCCACGCTGCCCTGGGCAAACGGGCGGTTCACACGAAACAGAATCTCCAGCGCCTTGCCCACATTGGCTGGGCGAACGCGCTGGGGCACGGTGTAGGCTACTCCCTGGCCAGCAACTACTTCAACAAAAGGCATCGCTTTTTGATTTGCATTAAAAAGAGCGGCGGCACGCCCGGCGCGCAGGCCCTCGGCTGTCACAAAATCCACCAAATCGTGCACATGCAGCACATTCCCGGCGGAAAAAACACCGGGAATCTCGGTCTCGTTGTTTTCATACACAGATGGTCCGCGAGTTCGCCCGTCGATGGGTACACCGGCCTCGCGGGTCAGCTCGTTTTCGGGGATCAAGCCCACCGACAGCAGCAGGGTATCGCATTCAATCTCCCGTTCGGTGCCGGGCACGGGCCGGAAACTCCCGTCTACCTGGGCGATAGTCACCCCCTCCACCCGGCGATCCCCCCGGATGTGTATCACCGTGTGAGAAAGGTAAAGTGGAATATCGAAATCAAACAAGCACTGCACCACATTGCGGGTGAGCCCACCCGGTTGGGGCATCAGTTCTACGCAAGCCAGCACCTTTGCCCCCTCCAGCGTGAGCCTGCGCGCCATGATGAGCCCAATGTCACCCGAACCTAGGATCACCACCCGCTTGCCGATGCGATAGCCTTCCATGTTGATATACATCTGTGCGCTCCCAGCGGTGAGCACGCCTGCGGGGCGGTCTCCGGGGATGCCGATGGCCCCCCGCGTGCGCTCCCGGCAGCCCATGGCCAGCACGACGGCCCCGGCTTGAAACTCCCGGTATCCCCCGGTTGGGCTCATCACATGTACCCGGCGATCCGCCGTGATGCGCAACACCATCGTATCCAATGCCACCTGTACACCGGTGGCTTGGAGCTTATCCACAAAGCGCTGGGCATACTCGGGGCCGGTGAGTTCTTCTTTAAAGTGAAACAGGCCAAAGCCGGTGTGGATGCACTGGTTGAGGATGCCGCCCAGCTCACGGTCGCGCTCCACCAGCAGCACCCGCTTTGCGCCTGCTTCCCAGGCAGCGCAGGCCGCCGCCAAACCGGCAGGCCCGCCGCCCACCACGATTACATCGAATATATTAGAGGCAGTCATGTACTCCCTCCCTTGGTACGCCCCGTCAGCAAAAAGCTGCCCGCCCGATCCTGGGGGATTTGCGTGGGATCCGTCCCCCATTCCCTTGCCAGTATGTCCAACACCCGGGGGCCGCAAAAACCGCTCTGGCACCTGCCCAGGCCCGCGCCACAGCGGCGTTTCACCGCGTCCAAACTGCGGGGCCCCACCGGGCGGTGGATGGCCTCCACAATCTCGCCTTCGGTAACACCTTCGCAGCGGCAGATCACCCGGCCATAGCGCGGATCCTTGGCAATCAACGCATTCTTTTCCTCCGCCGAAAGCTCACGAAAGCGAACGTGTTGACGGGCATCCACAAACTCGGGATCTTCAGGGGCCTCTAATCCCGCCTCACGCAGCATTCGCAGCACATCCACGGCGATGGCGGGCGCGCTGGTGAGCCCAGGCGATTGAATGGCGGCCACATCTAAAAAACGCGGATGGCCGGGGGGGAAACCGATCACAAAGTCGTGGGCTGATGGGTTGGCGGCACGCAGCCCAGCAAAGTCGCGGATCACACTTCGAAAGTTGATATTGGGCACAGACTTGGCCGCCAACTCCCGCACCCGGGCCATGCCGATGGCGCTGGTGGACACATCCTCCCGCCCTTCTACCGGCTCCGATGTGGGGCCGGCCAGCAAATTACCGTGCACCGTGGGCAGAACCAGCACACCCTTTCCGGCATCGGTGGGCAACTGAAATATAGTACGGGCCACCAGCGCACCCTGATCCTTGTCCAACAATAGATATTCGCCGCGCACGGTTGTGATGGAAAACGTGGGCTGGGCCACCATGTTGTGGACCGTATCGGCAAACGCACCCGCTGCATTCACCACAAAGCGGGCGGCGATCTCTCCCCGGTTGGTGCGGGCGATGTAATGATCCTTTGCGCAGGCGATGCCCAACACCTGGGTATCGGTACGGATGTCCACACCACCCAGGGCGGCGGTTTGGGCCAGGGCCACGGTCAGCTCCCAGGGATCGATGATGGCGCCGCCGGGAACCTCCAAAGCCCAAGCCACCTGAGTAGACAGATTGGGTTCGATTACCCGTGCGCTATCACCATCGATGACCCGCAGCCCCGGCACGCCGTTTTTTTCTCCCCGGGCAAGCAGGGCTTCCAGCTTGGGTTTCCCCTCGTTTGAAAAGGCCACTACCAGCGACCCATTTGGGCGATAGGCCACATCCAGCCGCGCGCACAGGGCAGGCATCAGTTGGCTGCCCCAAACATTGTACTTGGCCATCAACGTGCCGGGCAGGGGATCGTATCCGGCGTGTACAATGGCGCTGTTTGCTTTGCTGGCGCCGTAACACACGTCGTTTTCCTTTTCTGCCACCACCACGCTGGCCTTTGTGTGCGCCAATTCATAGGCGATGCCCGCGCCCGCCACGCCGCAACCTATAACCAATACGTCAAACACGCTCATCTCACTCCCGCAAATGGGAATTCCTCGTTAAACTCCGGGGTTTCCGGGCGCACCAATAAATAATGAAACGCTTGCTTTAATGAAATTTTTTCGGTAATAATATCGTATACAACCTTGCATATGGGCATTTTTAAGTCGTATGCCTGTGATAAGTTGTACATGGCGACCACTGTATTTTTTCCCTCGGCAATGATCGAAATATCCGCCATTACATCCCGAACACTTTCGCCCTTGCCAATCCTTTCGCCAAATATGTGATTGCGGCTTGCCGTTGCGGTGCATGTAAGGATAATATCGCCAATGCCCGAAATGCCCAACGATGTTTTTAAGTCCGCGCCCATCTTTTCACTTACACGCCATATCTCTTGCATTGCCCGGGCTACGATTCCGGCACGTATGCTTTGCCCCAAACCCATGCCATAACAAATGCCAGCGGCAATGGCAATCACATTTTTGATTGCGCCATTTAGCTCAACACCCACAACGTCATCATTTGTATACGGCCTAAAGTTTTTGGACAGCAATAGCTCCTGAAAAAAAAGCGCCGTGCTTTGATCATAGCTAGCAATGTTCGAAATCACAGGCAAACATTTCGCAACATCCATAGCAAGATTGGGGCCGGATAAAATGGCAATCTGTGATTGATCGATATCCAGTTCTTCCAAAATCACTTCGGACATCCGTTTGCCACTGTTTGCTTCTAATCCCTTGGTCGTCGAAAGCACCTTGGCTTTTGTGGGCCAAAAGCGCCTTGTTTTCTTTAAAAACTCGCGAAGGCCCGTTGAAACAATGGCGCTGATCACAATATCCGCGTCTTTTAGCGCATGTTCGGGATCGGTATAAGCTTTTAAGTCTGCTGGCAGCGTAATTTCCTTCAGCTTCTCTATCCTATGATGATGATTGATGTCACCAGCCGTCTTTTGGGAGTAAGACCACAACTCCACGTATTTGCCTTGCTCACATAAATGTTTTGCCAATGTCGTTCCCCATGCGCCCGCTCCAAGCACAGCAATCTTTGACATGAAGCGACCTCCTAATCCAAAGTCTCCAACCGCTTGGGCTTGCGCATGTAGGACTCAAACTCCCGGAAAAAGCAGATAAACTCAAAGCCCGAGCATATGCGCTCATCCACCGTTACGCCCAGGGGCATGTAGCGCTTTTCTACCACCTGGCCGTCGCGCATCTCCAGCCGTTTCACACAATTGCCCATGGACGCAAACAGGCTGTTGGTGCCAAACTCGTACAGGTGATGGTAGACGTAGTTGGCGCGGATGGACATCAGGTTGGTGATAAACAAGCCGGTGTGGAACGGGCTTCCATCCACTACGGCTTTAGGGAGAATACCAAAGTAATCCATGGCCCTGAGGGCGCCCACCAGCAGCGATACCAGCGGGCCGGCCCGCAGCACCCAGGTGAGCAGCTTGTCGGTAATGTTTTCGTGGGTCACGCCACGATTATCCTCCACGGCTTTGTTTACCTGCTCACAGATATCAAAAAGCGTGGCGTTGGGATCCAGCTTGAGCTTAAGCACCGTCTCTTCGTAAGAGCCGTCGCTCTCCCTGCTTTTAAGGATTACAAAAGATACGGTGATGTCCTTGCGCTGGTAGAATTTTTTGCCCCGGATAAAGCGGTTGATCTGGGGATACTTGCGCAGCGCGCGCACATACCCGGCGATGATCAGCGTCATGTACGACACTTGAGGCGCTTCGGGTCTTTCCTCCCGCAGCAAAGCGATGTACTCGGTGATCGGGTCGATATCGAGCTCAAGCTTTACGTTATTTTGCGAGTCGCACCGGCGCGTCTCGATGTAGGGCACAAGCTGACTATAGGGCGGCATTTTTAAACGTTTTCCATCACATCTCATAATAATTCCTTCTTTACTTTATGATATCGCTTATTCTATCACAAAAGCGCCGCGCGGGATAGCCCGGCGGCGCAGAAAAGTAGGAGCCGTTATCAAACGACGATTTCAAACTCAGAAAAAATTTTGGCCCCCGCCAATGAGATTGCTTGAATATCTACATCCGCCAACTCTTCTTTTACTGTTATTTCAACCAATTCTTTAAGATTCGAGGCCGCTTCTTCATATGTGTCGCCTTGCGTAAAGCACCCCTTGATCTCCGGGCAAATCGCAAAATATGCGCCATTGCTTTGCCTTGAGCATATCATTGATAGTTTTGCAGTTACGATAATACCCTCTTCCTAGTTCCATTATACCGGATGCGAGGCTTTTGCACAATCCATTTTCGGAAAACAGCATGAAGGCCTGGCGGAGAAGACGTATATGCCCTTTTTAGTCTACTTGTTCCAGCAAAGACAACGGAAACAGCGCCGTCACCCAACCCTTCTCGTCATCCACAAAAGAAGCGCTCAGCATTTCCCCGCTTACTCCAACATACCGATAGACCAAGTTCTCGGGAAGCTGATATCCGGGTATCACTTCTCTCTCCTCACGCGAAGAATAGAAACTACGATAATACACAGCTTCGGGTGCATCCTTCCAACGAGCAATGAACTCGCGCACATCAAGGCTTTCCCCTGTGTGAAGGTGAAAGAGGGTATGGCTTAGCGTTTTTCCACCCCATTCAGAGTGCACCATCACATCGAAATTCACCATCGCGTAGTGGCCTCCAAATGTAACCCGGTTTTCCACCCAGTGCTTTTGATCCAATGCCCACTGAGCCTGTTCTTGCGTATGCCGTTCAGCGATAACGGCCAGCGCGGCATTGATCTTCGCTTCGGCCTCAGGCTCACGTCCGTCGTCTATGCGCAACGAAGGCACCGAAAAGGGTATGTCTCCCGGAAGCAGCCGATTTTGGTAGGTGGTTTCCACCGTACATCCGCCCCAAGGGCTGATCCAGTGACCGAGGGGCACGAATACTTGAGGCCATCCGTATCCATCTCTCTGCCAGAACGGGTTTACACTGTCGTACAAAATCTCTAGAAAATTCCCATCGCTCAGCCGAGGATACACTGCGAAATAAGAATAATCGTTTGGCAGTCCCGAAAAAACGCTTTTCTGGGTACTTTCATCGGGTGGGAAGCTCTCCTCGTTGCTGTTGATATTGGTAACGTCCGGCATCAGAGCGATGTAATTGTTGATGTAGTCAATGTAATTGAAGCCATCATAAAACACATCGGAAAGTTTCAATTCGCATAGATTTTCTATGTCAATCACGGTGCTGCGTAGCCGAAAGTTTTGGAAATCCTCATCCCCATCATAAAGGGCAAGATTCAGTATCGCGCTGCTTGTGGGCGAATAATCGAACGCCTCGCCTTCATAGTTCTCTACCCTCCTGGCGCTTTCGTCAATCCCCAGCTCCTTAGCGGCTTGCACAAGCCACGCATCGGCCATTTCCCGCACATCCTCAGGCAGGTCAACGGCTCTATACTCGTACCAGCCGTACGGCGTCTGCTCCCTCAACTCCGTTCCCCCGGTTCCGCTGGAATGGTGCGTGCACGCCCGCGCTTCAGCATCCTCTTCCCCTTCGTCGGGCACATCGCCCGTCATGGGCACATACCCAGCTTCGGTCACCATCCGCTGCCCCTCTTCGGACAGCAACCAGGCCACCATCCCCCGCGCCGGGTCTCCGGGTTCAGTGTCCTTGCGCAGCACCGCGTAATAGTTAGTGCATAGTGGGTACGTGCCGTCAGCGATGCTCTGTGCGCTGGGCATCACGCCGTCCACAGCCAGTATGCGTATGCTCTCGCTCTTGTACATCTGCGTAGCGTAATAAAACACCGAATAGCCCAGCGTATTCGGCGCGTTGGTATAACTGGCCACCCGGTCGATCAACTGGCCCATGCTGGCGATCACCAACTCTTTCTCCGGCGCTAGAGGCTCTTCGTCGCCCATCAAGCAGGCAAGGAACAGCGTTTGGCTGCCGGAACGCGGTTCTCTCTGATAGGGCACGATGGCCTCATCCTCGCCGCCGACCTCCCGCCAGTTTTGTACACGCCCGGTGTACATACCGCGCAGTTGCGCCAATGTTAAGCTTTTCACCGGATTCTGCGTATTGTTGAGGAACACCAACGCCTCCCGGGCAATCGGGATCACCTCCAACTCCACACCGGCCACCCGTGCGATTTCCAAATCCTCCGGCGAAGGAGGCGTTACAAAAATCAGATCGGCATTCCCCTTACAAAGGCTTTCATACGCACGGGCAGTCGTACTGTGATATACCTCAAGATCTTTGTAGTCAAAATGCATGCGCATCGCCCGTACCAGCGGGATGGTGGCCGTGGAGCCGTCGATTTCCTCCCAAAGCCCCATAAAGAGATCGGCCAAGGCATCGGCTTGTACTGCCGGTATCATAACGCAAACAAAACACAGCGCCAAAAGTACGGCAACCCATTTCTCGATACGCACTCGCACCCCCTCCTCTCAAAAAAAGGTTCCCGGTGTCTCCGAGAACCCTCTGGCACAATGTAATTATGGATCGTACCGATCCCCCACCATCTTGGCGGTGACCGACTTGGGCACTTCCTCATAACGGGCAAACTGCATGGTGTACACGGCGCGCCCCTGGGAACGGGAGCGCAGATCAGTAGCGTACCCAAACATTTCGCTCAGTGGCACCATGGCATGAATTTCTTCGGTAGTGCCGGTGGCATCGATGCCTTCCACACGCCCGCGGCGGCTGTTGATATCGCCGATTACATCGCCCATGTACTCTTCGGGCACGGTTACGTCCACCTTCATCACCGGCTCCAACAGGCAGGGGTCTGCTTTGCGCAGCGCCTCTTTAAAGGCCATGGAACCGGCGATCTTAAAGGCGATCTCCGAAGAATCCACCTCGTGATAGGAGCCGTCGTACACGATGGCGCGGAAGTCCACCACCTCGTAGCCGCCCAAGCAGCCGGTGGCCGAGGCCTCGCGGATACCCTGATCGATGGGCCCGATGTACTCTTTGGGGATCACGCCGCCCACGATTTTGCTCACAAACTCGTATCCCTCGCCAGGCTGGCGGGGTTCCAGCTCGATCCAGCAATGGCCAAACTGACCGCGGCCTCCCGTTTGCCGCACGTAGCGGCCTTCGGCCTTGGCGGCCTTGCGGATGGCCTCGCGATACGCCACCTGGGGCCGGCCTACCGTGGCTTCCACCTTAAACTCACGCAGCAAGCGATCCACAATGATCTCCAGATGCAGCTCACCCATGCCCGCGATGATGGTCTGGCCGGTCTCCTGATCAGTATAGGTTTTGAAGGTGGGGTCTTCTTCGGCCAGCCGGATCAGCGCAAGGGTCATCTTGTCCTGGCCCGCCTTTGTTTTGGGTTCGATGGCCACGCGGATCACCGGGTCGGGGAACTCCATGCGCTCTAATATCACCGGCGCTTTTTCGCTGCAAAGGGTGTCGCCCGTCGTTGTATCTTTAATACCCACCACGGCGGCGATATCTCCCGCGTACACGGCGCCGATCTCTTCCCGGTGGTTGGCGTGCATCTGCAAAATGCGGCTCATGCGCTCACGTTTTCCCTTGGTGGAGTTGAGCACATAGGAGCCGGACTCCGCCGAACCCGAGTACACCCGAAAAAAGGCCAGCCTGCCCACAAAGGGATCGGTCATGATCTTAAATGCCAGGGCGGAGAAGGGTTCCTCGTCGCTGGAATGGCGCTGGGTGGGCTGTTCGGCATCGGGGACCACGCCCTCGATGGCCTCGATGTCTAGGGGCGAGGGCATGTATTCCACCACCGCGTCCAGCATGGGCTGCACGCCCTTGTTGCGGTAGGAGGTGCCGCAAATCACCGGGTTAAGCGTACAGCTGATGGTAGCCTTACGGATCACACGGCGCAGCTCATCCTCGGTGGGTTCAATGCCCTCCAGGTATTTTTCGGTCAGCTCTTCGTCCTGCTCAGACACCGCCTCGATCATCTGCTCGCGGTATTCCCGGGCCTGCTCGATCAAGTCGGCGGGAATCTCTTCCTCGCGTACGTCCTGGCCCAGGTCGTCGTAATATACCTCGGCCTTCATGCGCACCAGATCGATGATGCCCCGGAAGTTCCCCTCAGCGCCGATGGGCAGCTGAATGGGCACGGCGTTGGCATGCAGGCGATTCTTAAGCATATCGATTACGTGAAAGAAATCGGCGCCGGTGATGTCCATCTTGTTGATGTACACCATGCGGGGCACGCGGTACTTCTCGGCCTGCCGCCAAACGGTTTCGGACTGGGGCTCCACGCCGCCCTTGGCGCAAAACACCGCCACCGCCCCGTCTAGCACACGCAAGGAGCGTTCCACCTCCACGGTGAAATCCACGTGGCCGGGGGTGTCGATGATGTTGATGCGATGGCCCTTCCACTCGCAGGTGGTGGCGGCTGAAGTGATGGTGATGCCGCGCTCCTGCTCCTGGGCCATCCAGTCCATGGTGGCGGCGCCTTCGTGGGTTTCGCCCATCTTGTAGGTGCGGCCCGTATAAAACAAGACGCGCTCAGTAGTGGTGGTTTTTCCGGCATCTATATGTGCCATGATGCCGATGTTGCGCACCATGGGCAGCGGGTGACTTCTAGGCATGAGATGGTTCCTCCTTTCCCGCGTGCTTGCACAACGGGTGAAAACGAGAGTGTGCGGGCCCGCCAAATCGTTGGCGAGCCCGCATTGCTAACAATGTGTTTAATTACCAGCGATAGTGAGCAAAAGCCTTATTGGCCTCCGCCATACGATGCATCTCTTCTTTGCGCTTTACGGCGTTTCCGGCGTTGTTGGCGGCATCCATGATCTCGCCTGCCAGGCGGTCGCTCATGGTCTTTTCGCCGCGCTTGCGGGCAAAGTCCACCAACCAGCGCAGCGCCAAGGTCTGCCGCCGCTCGGGGCGAATCTCAATGGGCACCTGATAGGTAGCGCCGCCCACGCGGCGGGCCTTGACCTCCAAGGCCGGCAGTATGTTGTTGATGCTGGTTTGGAACACTTCGCCCGGCTCCTTGCCGGTTTTATCTTTTACCTTGTTAAACGCGCCAT
>WQXF01000093.1 GCA_009784985.1 Clostridia bacterium
ACCTCGCGCTTGGGTATAAATCCACGTCTGGGCATGTCGTTTCCCTCCCTTACTTCTTCGGGCGCTTCGCGCCGTAGTGCGAGCGCGCCTGCATGCGCTTGGCTACGCCGGCAGTATCCAGCGCGCCACGGATGATATGATAGCGCACGCCCGGGAGGTCGCGCACCTTGCCGCCGCGGATCAGCACCACCGAGTGCTCTTGCAGGTTGTGGCCAATGCCCGGTATGTAGCACGTGCCCTCGATCTGGTTCGTTAAACGAACCCTAGCGATCTTGCGCAGCGCCGAGTTGGGCTTTTTAGGCGTAGTGGTTTTGACCGACAGGCAAACGCCACGCTTTTGCGGGCACTCCTGCAGGATGGGCGCGTTGGATTTCTTCACGCGGGTCTCTCTTCCCTTGCGGATCAACTGATTGATCGTGGGCATCAGGGCACCTCCAAGTTTTGTGCATGTTGTGTGGGTAAGAACGTGCCGCTCCCCGGCGGGCGCCCGTCAACCCTACGGACTCCCAAGATGAGCGGTTTTTAGCGCAGTATCCCCGCGGCTGCCGCCGGTACCGCAATGCCGCAAGCCTCACCAATTTCCTTGGCGGTAGCGGCATCCAGGCAGGGGATGTCCCGGTCCAAACAGCGATCAGTGACCCGCTTGGCTAAAAACGGATCGGCATCGACGGCCACGAACGCCATTTTGACTTTGCCTTCGTCCAGCGCGCGCAAGAGCTGTTTGGTTCCCACCACGCGGGCCGAAGCTTGGCGAAGCGGTGTCAGCATGCCCAAACATCCTTTCGCAATAAAGCAGACAACGAGCAACTTATATATAATAGCACCGGAGGGGGCGGGTGTCAATAATTATTATTGAAAATTATGTGTTTCCATATATCGGCAATCACAGGTCTTTTAAATAATCCATTGCGCCATAAACAATGCGGACAACGGGCAAAACACTTTTACTGTTGTCAATTGTGTAGATGATAATGTAGTTCCCAACAACTATTCTTCGATACCCTCGCATTGCCAACAAAGGATCTGTGATGAGCGGATTGCTTTCTGGAAAGGCGCAGGCCAACTCAAGGGCCTCCGTGATCGCATCCAATAAAGCAATTGCGCTGTCCGACGCATGCAAGTTTCCAGAAATATACGCCAGTATGGCATCCAGCTCTCCACTGACCGATGGTGTAAGTTGATACGTATAGCTAGTTTGCATACTTCTCTCGCAACGCAGCCAGCGTGGAAGGGCCGTCCAGTAACTTTCCCTCTTGAATTTCTTGCTCGGCCTGCGCGATTTTTTGATATAACTCCGCCATAACTGTGATTCGGTTGTACACGGGCATGCTCATCACAACCAAGTCTCCATAACCATTCTTTGTGATGAATATCGGCTCATCTTGGCCATTGCATAGCTCACTAATTTCTGTTGTGTTGCGCAAGTCCTTTATGGGTCTGATTTGCATTCTGATCCTCTCCTTTAGCTCTTGCCATAATTATAGCATTATTTTGTCAAGAATCAAGCGCTTTATGTTTCCTTCCATAGTACACATCGATCGCGAGGATTGCACAGGCCTTCGCGATACGTTATAATTTAACTGTGCTTTGGGCACAATTGTCGTTTTTGCGGGCGGGAAACTCTTGCTAGCCCCCAAGGATGACACAGATGAGGATGAATCCTAGTTTCCTAAAAAAAGAAGATGCCGCCCGCAGCAGCATCTTCTTTATTGTGATCGAATCAATACGCCTCGTGAATATCATAATGCATCCTTCTCGTTCTCCGATTCAAGATATGCGTAATTTTCCCCAACAAAGTGATTCACCAAATACCTGGATATATTCAAGGGATCAATCGGCTCGGCCAAAGCACCGTATTTCTCAGGAATGCGTACAGCACTCATCGTGCTATTCCAAATGTCCCACACAGCCTCTTCGGTAGGAGAAAACTGCTCCATGATCACCTGTGCCGTTGGTCTCAATCCATGATCACTTTGGAGTACCACGATAGCATCTGGATCGTTTTCCAATATGAAATCAACCACACTGATTACATATTCAGCAGCATATCGATGTTGAGGCGCATAATCGCGCACGTTATTGAAAGTAGAATGTGTGATCATAATCATGCCAATCACCAACCGCGGCGAGGGCAAAGAAAACGCTTCGTTTAGGCCAATGATCAGGTTTTTCTCATAAAGAGGTATGTCGCTTGATGGAATGTATTTAGTTACGTCAACTTCTCCGGCAGGAGAAATCGCCCATTCTTCAGACGAAGGAATCCCAGGGTGCATTCTCCTAAATTGATTTCGCAAGGGAGCTTCTACAGAAGAAATCATGGTTGTTCGAAAAAGCAAATCCAGTAGCTCTGCTGCCTGACCATAGGCAAAGATGTCCTTGGCATCAACGTTGTTTTCCATATTGATGATTATATGCTCCTCTTCCTCAAGCCGCACATATAAATCCAGCCCAGGAAGAAAATACAAGTAGCTGATATCGATAACGGCAGTCGTGTATCCCTTTTGCCAAAAGGCATTGACCATTTCGTTGCGCATCCTTACCTCGGATAAAGCACTCCCGCCAAAGGCCGCATAAGCTTTGTTCGCGCTCAATGCCAATTGATATGTGTCGCGTAGCGTCTGGATTTGAGCACGTGCGTAACCATCGTAAAAATCGGGACACATGAGCGCTGGAATAGCGATCGCCGTAGCATGCGCGGCCTCAAAACTCGCTTCTCTATTAATTACGAAGTCGCGAGACTCCAGATCATTGATAAAAGCAGCCTGCGGATCGCCGAAATACTCCTTCATAGCGTCAAACCCTAGCATGCCATCACAGTGAAGCCAATACACGTTGGGTGATGGCAAATTCATATCAACTGCAAAATCGGTTTTGCACCAATCCCACTTGGCAGAAGGAGAGGGGGCATTATTTATGTATATATGTATAACAGAAAAGCTGTTCCATATAAACAATACCGTTACTGCAATATCGATCATGACGCATGGTTCCCGCCAATCTCTTTTTCCCACGTACTTGCAAAGCAATGCCACCAAACCGAACAGGAGCAAGAAAACACCCGGCAACAAAAACCTATGTTGCAAGGGAATCAGCGTGTACATACTTCCATATGCAAAAAAGGCAAACCACAGCATAAGGCAAAAAATCAACCCTACAAAACACGATTCACATATTTTTTTTGCTGCACAATATCCCAGCAAAGAAATTAAGCATAATGCGGCTGCCACATACATCATCTGCATGAGGGACAGATAGTTTGCGTTTCTTGCGTACAGGTACAGCATAGGGACCACAGGCATACAAAAGGCCGCCAACGCATGGAGCAATCTCTCTGTTTTTTTCATAATACACCTTGCCTTAGTTGCTCATTTTCGTTTATAATGCGCCTTCTCCGGCCTCAGATTCAAGATACGCGTAATTCTCTCCAACAAAGTGATTCACTAAATACCTCGAAATGTTGAGGGGATCGAGCGGCTTGGCTAAAATGCCGTATTTCTCAGGGATACGTACAGCGCTCATCGTGCTGTTCCAAATGTCCCATACAGCCTCTTCGGTAGGAGAAAACTGCTCCATGATCTCCCGAGCGGATAACCCGTGCAATCCATGATCGCTTTGTAGCACCACGACAGCATCCGGATCGTTTTCCAAAATGAAATCCACCACGCTGATTGTATATTTAGCTGCATACCGATGCTGGGGCGCGTAATCATGTGCGCTATATTGAACGTCCCAGCTCTTTTGACCATGCCCATTCTCGTCGATAGTAAAAGGGAAATGCGGAACCCTGATCATACCGATCACCAAGCGGGGTGGCCGCAACGAGAATGCTTCGTTTAGGCCGATGATCAGATTTTTCTCATCCTGGCGCATTTCGTTGGAAGGGATATATGCGGCTGCGTCAAACCCGGCGGCAACAGGAATCGTCAACATCGTGTCAATGCGATTCCCAAGAAAAAAATCACGGACAAATCTTCGCAAAGGCACCTCTATGGGGGAGAGCATGGTTGTTTGACCAAGCAGACTGACGAGTTCCATCGCCTGATCAGCAATTAAGTGGCTTTGGGGATCAATTTCGTTTGCATTTTCTTTATTCAAGATGATGCGTTCATCACCATCACGTTTTACGAGCAAGTCCAACCCCGGAACATAGTCCGCGTAACCATATGAAAGAGAGGCTGTCGAATACCCCTTTTGCTGAAAAGCATTCACCAGCTCGTTTCCTCTTCTTGCCTCGTGTAAGTTCATTACGCCCAAGGCCATACTTGCCTTTTTCCAATCCAGCGTCGTTTGATAGGTTTCGCGGAGCGCCCGCAACACCGGCGCCTGATAATCGTCATAAAAACCGGGGCACATAAGCGCCGGAATGGCAATCGCTGTAAGACGGGCAGCACCTAGTTGAGCTTCTTTGTTGATCGTAAATCCCCGGCGCTCCAGGTTGCCAACGAAGCCTGGCTGTGGGTCGTCGAAGTAACGCTCCATGGCCTCAAAGCTCAACATGCCGTCTAGGTGAAGCCAATACACGTTGGGTGATGGCAAGTTTGCATCCACCAGAAATTCCGTTTTATGCAAGCCTTCTGCCTGTGGAGGCGGAGGAAGGCTCAGAACGGAAAAACCATTCCACACGAGTAACACCGCCACTAGCATATCGATAAAAAGACACAGAGCACGCATTTTCCTCTTTCTTATTAACAGGTAACAAAGCGCCATTAGGCTGGCGGCCAAACAGAAAAAAACGGCCATCTTATACCGAACTCGCTCCGAAGCCAACATATTGATGCTGCCATACGAAAAAAAGGCAATCCACAAGATGAGGCAGGCGATCAGCCCCATGCAATGCGAGCGGAATAGCTTTCCAACTATCAAGTAGCCTAGCAGAGAAACCACACCTAGCGTGGTTGTTACAATTAGTACGTGAGCAAGGGATAACAGATGCGCGTTTCTCGCGTACAGATACAGCATAGGAATCGCGGGCATAAAAAAGGCGGCCAACGCATGGAAAATATGATCGGTTTTTTTCATGAACATGCTACCTCGTTAAAATAACAAACGTGGCCTGGCGACAAAGCCGACAGGCCAGTAAAAAGAAATCTAATACGCCTCGTGAATATCAATATGCTTGTATCGTCTCATTCCCGTACCCGCCGGTATCAGTTTGCCGATGATCACATTCTCCTTCAGCCCCACCAGCGGATCCTTCTTGCCCTTGATGGCCGCTTCGGTCAATACCCTCGTGGTCTCTTGGAAGGAGGCGGCGGACAGGAACGACTCGGTGGCCAGCGAGGCCTTGGTGATGCCCAGCAGCACACGCTTGGCTACGGCGGGCTGGCCGCCTTCGCGCATCACACGCTCGTTCTCTTGCTCAAAGGAGAATATGTCGATCAGGGCGCCGGGCAGCAGCTGGGTATCCCCAGCATCCTCCAAACGCACTTTGCGCAGCATCTGGCGCACGATCAGCTCGATGTGCTTGTCGGAGATGGCCACGCCCTGCAGGCGGTATACCATCAGCACTTCTTTGAGCAAATACTCCTGCACGGCTTTTACGCCCAGGATGCGCAGCAGGTCGTGGGGATTGATGGAGCCCTCGATCAGCTCGTCGCCGGCGGACACCACGTCGCCGTCCCGCACCTTCAGGCGGCTGCCGTAGGTGATGGGATAGGTTTTGATCTCGCCGTCGTCGCTGGTAAGCACAATCTCGCGCTTCTTTTTGGTTTCGGCAAGCTTTACGGTGCCGGCAATCTCGGCCAGGGTGGCGTCACTCTTGGGTTTGCGGGCTTCAAACAGCTCCTCCACACGGGGCAAACCTTGGGTGATGTCGGTGGTGGTGGCCACGCCGCCGGTGTGGAAGTTACGCATGGTGAGCTGGGTGCCGGGTTCGCCGATGGATTGGGCGGCGATGATGCCCACGGCCTCGCCCACGTCCACCTTGCCGCCAGTGGCCAAGTTGGCCCCGTAGCAGCGGGCGCACACACCGCTTTCGTTGCGGCAGGTGAGCACCGAACGGATCGTGCACTTGCTGATGCCGGATTTTACGATTTGCCGCGCCTTTTCGTAGGCGATGTCGCCGCCCGTGGGCACAATCACCTCGCCGGTTTCGGGATGGACAATCTCTTCGGCGGCCACGCGGCCCATGATCCGGTCTTCCAAAGATTCGATGGGGTCGCTTTCATTGCCGATTACCGATACTGTGATGCCACGAACTTTCTCACCACGGCTTAGGAAGCAATCTTCCTCGCGCACGATCACTTCTTGGGCCACGTCCACCAGGCGGCGGGTCAAGTAGCCCGAGTCGGCGGTACGCAGGGCGGTGTCGGCCAGGGACTTGCGCGATCCGTGAGACGAAAGGAAGAACTCCAATACCGACAGGCCCTCACGGAAGTTGGCGCGGATGGGCATCTCGATGGTTTTGCCCGAGGGCGAGGCCATCAGGCCACGCATGCCGGCCAACTGGGACACCTGGCTGATGGAACCGCGGGCGCCGGAGTCGGTCATCATACGCACGGGGTTAAAGTCGTCCATGTTGTTCATCACCTCGCCCTTGAGGGCGTTGGTGGTAGCGTTCCAGATTTTTACTACGTTGTTGTAGCGCTCATTTTCAGAGAGCAGGCCCCGGCGGAACAGGCGCTCCACGTTGCGCACCTGGGTCTCGGCCTCGGCCAGCATCTGGGGTTTTTCCGGCGGCACAATGATGTCGCTCACCGACACGGTCACCGCGCCCCTGGTGGAATAGGCAAAACCCATGCGCTTGATGGAATCCAGCACCTCGGCGGTTTTGGTGATGCCATGGGCGCGGAAACACATGTCCACCACGCGCACCAAATCTTTCCGGCCTACCTTGCCGTTAATCTCCAGCTCAAACTGTTCGTCCAAGGTGTTGCGGGGCTTCATGCCCAGATCTTGGGGAATGGCATTGTTAAAGATCAGGCGCCCCAAGGTGGTTTCGATCAGCTTGCGATGTTTTTCGCCCTCCCACACCCGGGTGAGGCGCACCTTGATCATGGCCTGGAGCGCAAGTTCCTCGCATTCATAGGCCATCATGGCCTCCTCGGGCGAGGAGAAGTAGCTGCCCTCTCCCTTGGCGCCTTCCTTGGCGCAAGTTAGGTAGTAGCAACCGATTACCATATCTTGAGTCGGCGAGATCACCGGCTTGCCATCTTGGGGTTTGAGGATGTTGTTGGCGGCCAGCATCAGGAAGCGGGCTTCGGCCTGTGCCTCCATGGAGAGGGGCACGTGCACGGCCATCTGGTCGCCGTCAAAGTCGGCGTTATAAGCCGTACATACCAGGGGATGCAGTTTTAGCGCACGTCCCTCTACCAGCACCGGTTCGAATGCCTGTATGCCCAGGCGATGCAGCGTGGGCGCGCGGTTGAGCAGCACCGGGTGCTCCCGGATCACACCTTCGAGTATATCCCACACCTCGGGCTTTACGCGCTCCACCATACGTTTGGCGCTCTTTACGTTGTGAGCCACGCCGGTGGTCACCAATCGCTCCATTACAAAGGGCTTAAACAGCTCCAGGGCCATCTCTTTGGGCAGGCCGCATTGATAGAGCTTAAGCTCCGGGCCTACCACGATCACCGAGCGGCCCGAGTAGTCCACGCGCTTGCCCAGCAGATTCTGGCGGAAGCGGCCCTGCTTGCCCCGCAGCAAATCGCTTAGGCTCTTGAGGGGGCGGTTGCCCGGCCCGGTAACCGCGCGGCCACGGCGGCCGTTGTCAATCAGGGCATCTACGGCCTCTTGCAGCATGCGCTTTTCGTTGCGTACGATGATGTCGGGTGCGCCCAGCTCCAACAGGCGCTTAAGGCGGTTGTTGCGGTTGATCACCCGGCGATACAGGTCATTCAAGTCGCTGGTGGCAAAGCGGCCGCCGTCCAACTGCACCATGGGGCGCAGATCGGGCGGGATCACGGGCACCACGTCCAGTATCATCCACTCGGGGCGGTTGCCGCTGGTGCGGAAGGCTTCGACTACTTCCAGGCGTTTGACGGCGCGGGCGCGCTTTTGCCCTTCGGAGTCCCTGTCTTTTTCTTTGGCGGCCAGTTGGTTGATCTCGGCCCGCAACGTGGTGGCCAGGGTGTCCAAATCCAGCTCCAGCAGCATTTCTTTCACAGCCTCGGCGCCCATACCGGCGCGGAAGCGGGTGCCGTATTTGTTTTGGCACTCCCGGTAACGCTGATCGCTGATCAGCTCATGCTTTTTAAGTTCGGTATCGCCGGGATCCAGCACAATAAAAGAGGCAAAATATAACACCTTTTCCAGGGTGCGGGGGGATACGTCCAGCAGCATGCCCATGCGGCTGGGGATGCCCTTAAAGTACCAAATATGGGATACGGGCGCGGCCAACTGAATATGCCCCATACGCTCGCGGCGCACTTTTGCGCGGGTCACTTCCACGCCGCACTTGTCGCAGATTACGCCCTTGTAGCGCACCCGCTTGTACTTGCCGCAGTTGCACTCCCAGTCTTTTTGCGGCCCAAAGATGCGCTCACAAAACAGGCCGTCTTTTTCGGGCTTGAGGGTGCGGTAGTTGATGGTCTCGGGCTTGCACACCTCGCCGTGAGACCACTCCAGCATTTTTTGAGGCGAAGCCATGCCGATCTGGATGGAACCGAGATTTGTTAATTCAAACAAGGATTTTGCACTCCTTTTTGCTATACTGGCTTAAAACAGAATCTCTCGCCCGCGAAGGCGGGACGCCGAGGGCGGCGTCCCCTACGAAGGAACGGCAACGCGTCGAGCACGTCGAATCATCTGTAGGGGACGCCCCCCTGGGCATCCCGCTTCTGTTGTGGGCGGGGGGATTCTACAGTTCATCATCCAGCGATATGTCTTCCAAATCGGGCACGTCCTCCACGTCGAAGTCGTCGAAGTCTTCCAGACCGTCTTCGGCCATATCTTCCTCTTCGTCGTCCTCATCGAAGTTGATAGGTTCGGCCAGATCGGCCATCAGGGATTTGCCCTCCGTCGGCTCCAACTCGTCCTCGTCGGTCTCGCGGATGGCAATCTCCTGATTATCTTCGCTGAGCACCTTGATGTCCAGCGCCAGGGATTGCAGCTCCTTGATCAGCACCTTAAAGGACTCGGGCACGCCGGGTTCGGGGATGTTTTTACCCTTTACGATGGCCTCGTATGTTTTTACCCGGCCCACCACGTCGTCGCTCTTTACAGTGAGTATCTCTTGCAGCGTATTGGCGGCGCCGTAGGCTTCCAGGGCCCATACCTCCATCTCGCCGAAACGCTGGCCGCCAAACTGGGCCTTGCCGCCCAGGGGCTGCTGCGTAACAAGGGAGTACGGCCCGGTAGAACGGGCGTGAATCTTATCGTCTACCAAGTGGTGCAGCTTGAGCATGTACATATAGCCCACGGTCACCGGGTTTTCAAATTGTTCGCCGGTACGGCCATCATACAGCATGGTTTTGCCATCGGAGCGGAAACCGGCCTCTACCAGGCACTTTTCGATATCTAGCTCAGACGCGCCGTCAAACACCGGGGTGGCCACATGCCAGCCCAGGGCTTTTGCGGCCATGCCCAGATGGACCTCCAGCACCTGGCCGATGTTCATACGGGAGGGCACGCCCAAGGGGTTAAGCACGATTTGCAGCGGCGTACCGTCGGGCATAAAGGGCATGTCTTCCTCGCGCATGATGCGGGACACAACACCCTTGTTGCCGTGGCGGCCGGCCATCTTGTCACCCACGCTAATCTTACGCTTTTGGGCGATGTACACCCGCACCATCTGGTTAACGCCCGGCGATAATTCGTCGCGGTTCTCCCTGGTAAACGTCTTAACATCCACAATGATGCCGCTTTCGCCGTGGGGCACCCGCAGGGAGGTATCGCGCACCTCACGGGCTTTCTCGCCAAATATGGCGCGGAGCAGGCGCTCCTCGGCGGTGAGTTCGGTTTCGCCCTTGGGGGTCACCTTGCCCACCAAAATATCGCCCGCGCGCACCTCCGCCCCAATACGAATGATGCCTACTTCGTCCAAATCGCGCAGGGCGTCTTCGCCCACGTTGGGGATGTCTCGGGTGATCTCTTCCGGGCCCAGCTTGGTATCACGGGCCTCGCATTCATACTCCTCCAAATGGATGGAGGTGTAGATATCGTCTTTAACCAACCGCTCGCTGATCAGGATGGCATCTTCGTAATTGTAGCCTTCCCAGGTCATAAAAGCCATCAGCACATTGCGGCCCAGGCCAATCTCGCCCTGATCCGTGGAAGGGCCGTCTGCAATCACCTGGCCCTTTTCCACCGTATCGCCTTTGGAAACGATGGGCCGTTGGTTGATGCAGGTGCTCTGGTTAGAGCGTATAAACTTGCTGAGGGGGTAGATGTGCAGGGAACGGTCTTGGCTGGCCCGCACGTGGATCTCGCTGGCGCTTACCTTTTCTACCACACCGTCGCCCTTGGCTACCACCACCACGCCCGAGTCCACTGCTGCCTTATGCTCCATGCCGGTGCCGATAATGGGCGCTTCGGGGCGAAGCAGGGGCACAGCCTGGCGCTGCATGTTGGAGCCCATCAGGGCGCGGTTAGCGTCGTCATTCTCCAAGAAGGGGATCATGGCCGTGGCCACCGACACCACCTGCTTGGGCGATACGTCGATGTAGTCCACCTTCTCACGGTCGACGGAAATCACCTCTTCCCGCAGGCGCACGGTGACACGGTCGTTAATAAAGGAACCGTCTTCGGCCAGGGGTTCGTTGGCCTGGGCCACGTTATAATCGTCTTCCTCGTCGGCGGTAAGGTACACAATCTCGTCGGTGACCTTGTGGGTCTCGATATCCACCCGGCGATACGGGGCCTCAATAAACCCATACTCATTGATGCGCGCGTAAGTAGCCAAAGAACCGATCAGGCCAATGTTGGGGCCTTCCGGCGTTTCAATGGGGCAGATGCGCGCGTAGTGGGAGTAGTGCACGTCCCGCACCTCAAACGAAGCGCGGTCACGATTCAGGCCGCCGGGCCCCAGGGCGGACAGGCGGCGCTTGTGGGTAAGCTCGGCCAGGGGGTTAGGCTGATCCATAAACTGCGATAGCTGAGATGAACCAAAGAACTCCTTGATGGCCGCCGACACCGGGCGGATATTGATCAAGTCTTGGGGGCGCACGTCGTTTACGTTTTGGATGGCCATGCGCTCCTTCACCACCCGCTCCAGGCGGGACAGGCCAATGCGTATCTGATTCTGCAGCAGCTCACCCACCGAACGCAGGC
>WQXF01000094.1 GCA_009784985.1 Clostridia bacterium
AAAAGCTGGCTACATGGAAGGCCACATCTTTTTGGGCTTTGAGTAAATTCCTTCGTAAACTACCCGCTCTATGTCTCAACCCTGCCTTCAACTCCTGAAAGCAGGGTTCTTTGACAAGCTGACGCGGAAAACCCGCGCAAGGTTTGGTTTTTTGTGTTTGTAGGTTTTTAAGAGGCGAAGTTGGCTTGGATGCGAATGGAATCATAAAAAGCCTCATAATGCATCCACGCTTCCTGTTGCGCTTTTGTGCGCACATCATTAATATACAAGAAGTTTTTGCTTGCCAATGCAACGATATCCCCGTCAAGTTCATTTGTATTTACCATGTCCCGAAGAACGGTTTCGGCTTCTTCTCTATTCATCCCCGGACGGTATGGCCTGTCCTCTGTTAATGCCGTAACGACGTCCGCGACGGCCATAATCCGCGATAGCTTAGAGAACTCTCCTCCCTTTGCATGAAAAGGATATCCGCTTCCATCGAGCCGTTCATGATGCTGTGCCGCCCACACGGCAATGTGTTCGAGCCCCCTGAGCTTGCTAAGGATCGCATAGGTATAATACGTATGTTTCCGTATTACGTTAACCTCCGCTGCACTTAATGCGCCGTTCTTTTCTAGAATCTCATTCGGAACAGCCAGCTTCCCCAGATCATGCAAAAAGCCCGCGATCTCCATCATTTTGCACTCCTTTTCCGAGAAGCCGGATAATAGAGACAATTCCATCGCCACCGCCGCGACGCCGCTTGAGTGCGTTGCGGTAAATCTGCTTCTAAAATCAATGATCTGCGCGACAACTTTTGCAAAGTCCCGAAGGGTCGCCAAATCAATGAATTCTTTTGAAAGGTGAACCCGCTTTAACATATCCGCACGAAGCAAAGACAAAGAAGAAGCCTCTATCCAAAACCATTCTTTCTTGGCCAGCCGCTCAAAGGCAGCGATTGCATCGGGATGAAAGAGGCTTCGCTTTTGAGTAAGATTTGCGAGTATTTGCGGAATTTGCTTTAGGATCTCACTGTGCTCATCAATTAAAAACGATACCTCGTTTGCTAAATGGATAACCAAACTGCCAACCGGCACTGTGGGGATCGATTGGCAAAAATTCGCATGGTGGTACCGGATCAAATCAGCGGCTTTGGCAAGCGGATCAAAGTCCTTTAAAAGCTTATAGCCCAAAAAAGCATGGCGATCTAGGTCAACGCCGCTTGCTTCAAAGGATAGAAGCATGTTCCATTCTTCCATGGAAAACGCGCCTATATCATGTAACATGGCCGCCAGTATGATGTCTTGTGTTTCATTATGGGACAGGCCCATTTCCAGGGCGATCGTTCCCGCTATGTACGTAACCTGTTTGTGATGCCCCTGCAAAGCGGGGGAAATGAGGTCGATGGCCTCCGACATGGCCCAAACGAAATCGTAAATCAAGATTTGGCTTTCAATAAGCATTTTTTTGCTCCCTTTCTAAACTACATAGGCTTGATGAAGGAAAAAATGAATGACAAATCCGACTGGTATTTTTCCGGCTTGTTTCCAAAGGGAGAATGATTCAGGGCCGCGGCGCTGAAGCAGTAGTAAACCAGTATGGTCAGAAGCGTTTCAATGTCCAGGGGTTGTATTCTGCCCAGTTCCACCATGCGCTGCAATAACGGCTTTATTATGTTTTCTGTGGGCGCAAAGATATTTTCGCGGATAAAGCGTTCGCTTTCCGAATCAGCGGAGATTTCACGGGCAGCCGTGATAAGAATCTGATCAAGGAAATCCCGCGCTTCCTGGTCGAAATGAAATTCCGCCTTCATGAGCACTTCATGGGGTGGGTCGGTTTCCGCCAGCCGCAGCAATGCATGCAAATCGGGCAATGCTTTGTGGAGTTCGGCGGAATAAAACGCATAAAGACTTTTTAAGATGTCGGCCTTTGAAGGGAAATAATGATAGATCGACGCTGCGTTAATTTCTGAATCCTGGGCGATTTCCCGCATTGTTACTCTGTGATACCCACTTTTGGAAAATAATTTGGCGGCGGCTCTCAATATTTTGCCGCGGGTAGAGCCATAGCGTTTTTCCGGCATTTTGCCCACCTCCCCAGTTGACGGATCCAAACAATCGTTTGATTGGATTCATTTTACCAAACAAACGATTGTTTGTCAACTGAGTTGCACAAAAAAGAAAAAAGATCTGGCTCACTCTTTCATCTTCGGATTAAAGATCACCGAAACCAAGTACCCAAACAGCACCGCTGCCGCGATGCCCCCAGCGGTGGCCGCCACCCCACCCGTAAACGCGCCCATCAAGCCTTTTTCGCCCACAGCTTTAATGGCCCCATCAGCCAGCGCAAAACCAAAGCCGGAAAGGGGCACCTTGGCTCCCGCGCCCGCAAAATCCACCAGGGGCTCGTACAAGCCCACCGCGCCCAGAATTACCCCGGCCGTTACATACCCCACCAGTATGCGCGCCGAAGTCAGCTTGGTGCGCAGAATCAACAATTCGCCGATGGTGCAAAGAGCGCCGCCGATGATGAATACCTTTAGGTACATCCATAACCACATTGGGTAAACCTCCTTTTTAGTGTACACTGTACTACGCCGTAACAACCAGAATGTTACAGGGACAGTTGTCCGATTCGTGAGAGAGAATCCCCCCGCCACTGCGGTGGCCCTCCCCCCTTTAACAAGGGGGGTAGGGATTTTAGCGAGTTTTTATCCCCCTCCCTTACCTCCCTTGTTAAAGGGAGGGGGACCGCCGCAGCGGTGGAGGGATTCCGTGCCCAGTGGCATCGGCGAAGAACGCAATGTATTAGATATTACAGCGTAGTACACTGTAATTTGTACACTTAAACGTGTTCAAGCACAACCGCATGAGCAATCCCCGGTATCGTCTCCCCCTGCAAACTGCTCGTGGGGCTTAGCAGCGCGCCGGTAGCCATAAATAAGATACGTTTTAGCTCGCCGGTGGATAGCTGCGTCATCAGCATGCTATTAAGCACCGCCGCCGAACAGCCGCATCCGCTGCCCCCGCAATGGGTGTCTTGCTCCGGGGCGAAGATGGCCACTCCGCAGTCCATGCAACGTTTTTCGGGCACGGGCATGTTGTTGCGGCGCATTAGCTCCAGCATCAGCTCCCGCCCAAGGCTGCCCAAATCGCCGGTGACGATTAGGTCGTAATCCTTGGGGGTGAGGCCGGTATCGGTGAAGTGGGTATGTAGGGTGTCGGCGGCGGCGGGGGAAGATGTCAATACAGGGCCATGGGTTTGTTTTTCCAGCATTTCGCGGTGATGTGGAAATACTCGCATTTTCGTGCTATACTGTGGTTGAAATTCGGTAGAGGAATGAGAAGGGTAACATGAAAAAAAGTATTTTCTTTTTAGCGTTTGCAGTAGTCTTACTACTTGGGTTTACAACTACCAACTCCGCATGGCCGCCTGTGCAACCATCTCCAACTCCGCCAAGCGAAAATAATGAATCCATCGATATTGCTACTCTGGCTTGGATTGATTTGGGTGTGATAAGAATACCTACAATTCTCTCTTATGTGGAGGTGGGTTTTCTTGACGAATTCACTATAACTGGCGATATTTTAGAATCACAAGTTGGTGTCTGGGGCGCTACCTGGATGTATGTAGGGCCGCTAATGGGCGACTATGAGTCGCTGATTGAAGATGCAGAAGGTTTTATGTTTGATGACGGGCACGTGGGGATATTCATGGAAAATTTCGATTGGAACATCATGGGGTGGATACGAGAGGATGGAAATTTGGTTACTCTTCGTCATGGCGGCGATTTATCTATATTCACAGATAACGAAGAGTTAATTTTGCAAATCGTACGCTCGCTAAGGTAAACACCGGACAGTCCAGGTTTGAAAAACTTGCTCTAAGAGATCGCAACGGCCTGCGGCTGATTCAACTCGATATACTCCGCAGCTTGCGCAAAGGCGTCGGCAAAACACAATTTGATGGTGAGCGCGCCGCCCTCATGTATCTGCACCGAATCTACCAGTTCCACCAGAATCTCTCGGGTCAACTCCTGTAAATTGCGGTGTTTGGTAAAGGCCGATAAAAAGGCATTGCTGCTGTCCACGCCCTCCTCCGTTTGGTTTAGCTCGGCTTGAATGCGGCGGATCGTGGCCTCATGTTCGCTAAGCTGGGCATCAAACTGGATGCGCAGCTTTTGAAACTCTTCCTTGGAGATTTCGCCGTTTTTCCAGTCAGGATAGAGAGAGAGCTTCATCCGCTCCACCGCTGCCCTTTCCTTTTCTTTGGCGCTTAGCACCTTCATCAGGCGCGCCGTATTCTTGTTCGTTTGCCCGTTTTCGTTGATGAGGGTGATGAGCTTGTCCATTTCCACCGCTAGGTCGATCTGCTTTTTGAGCGTTTCCAAAAGGGCTCGCTCAACTTTGTCGCTGCGGATGGTGTGTTTGGTGCAGGCTCCCTTTTGCATCTTTTTGAAAGTAGAACAGATATAGTAGCAGTAGCTTTGATAGGGCTGAGAGATCAGCTTTCGATTCATAGCCCTTCCGCAGTCGGCGCATTTCATGAAGCCCGCCAGCAGGTACACGCGGTTGCTGTTCGGGGCCGCGCGCATATCCCGGCAAAAAAGAGACTGGGCCCTTTGAAAAATTTCTTCGGAGATGATGGGTTCATGGGTGCCGGGGACGATGATCCAATCCTCTTGGGGGATCGCCACCGATACTTGTACCTTATAGCTCCGGATTTTATTTTTTCCTTGAATCAAACAGCCTGTATACACCCGATTGCGCAGAATGCGGCGCACGGAACTGTCCGGCCACAGAAGATCGTTATTTTCACGCATGTAGCGAAGCCCCTGGCTGCGCTTGTACCCGGTGGGATTCAGTATGCCTAGCATGTTCAGATGCTTTGCAATGCCGATGATGCTCATACCCCCGATAAACCAATCGAAGATATCCCGCACCACGGCGGCGGCTTCCTCGTCGATGATCAAATGATTATGGTCGAGTGGGTTTTTGCGGTAGCCGTAGGTGGCGAAGGAGCCGATGAATTTGCCCTGTTTTCGCTTTAAATCCAGGGAACTGCGAACCTTGTTGGATATATCCCGGCAGTATTCATCGTTGATGATGTTTTTGAAGGGCACAATCAGATTGTTCATGGCCTGTGGGTTTTTGACGCTGTCCAGCATATCGTTCACCGAAACAAAACGCACATCCATAAAGGGAAAGATTTTTTCGATATATTGGCCTACCTCGATGTAGTTTCTGCCGAAACGGGACAGGTCTTTGACAACAACACAATTGATGGCGCGGCCTTTCAGATCGTCCATCATGCGTTTGAAATCCGGCCGCTCAAAATTCGTACCGGAATACCCGTCGTCGATATAGATATCGCTTACCTCAATATCGTTTTCCATGGCGACGTATTCCTGCAAAAGGGAGCGTTGGTTGCCGATGCTATCGCTTTCCTCTTTGTCTCCATCCTCTCGGGACAGGCGCACATAAAGACCCGCGAGCCACAGGCTTTTTTGAACCTGCTCGGCCACGTCCGGTTTTGTATATTTGCTTATTCTGGGCATTCACATACCTCCATCAAACGAATTGATGGCAGCATGTTGCGGTTTGGAATCTATACAACCCGTACTGTAGCACACTGCGTTTTCCTTGCCAATGGTAAGAGGAGCCATCAGACGCGCCAGTCGCTCTTGCAGAGAAATACCCTGCTCGCTATATTGCACCTTCACGATGGTATCATTGACCCTAAACAGATAGGGATTTCCCACATCGAACACAAATTGTTTGATTCGTTCATATACTGGGAGATTGCGATTCACATGAAGCCTTGAAATGTCCACTAGATCGGGCGAGGCGCAGGTTTTGACGTCAATAGAACGCATGGAGGCTAGTTCACGAGAAGAAAGCATTGTATCACTGATCCTTTCGATGCTAGGGTAACCAAATTGGTAAAGATTAAACCTTTCATAAAAACCCGTGGAAGCCGCGAAAAATGGAAATGCTGGAGCTTGATAGGCAGGTATCATGGTACTACTATACCGGGCTGTACAGCCTTCGGCGCGCCATGATTCGCCCAAAATGGCGCGCCTTACAAATTCTCTATCTGGTATAAAAACCGCCTCGCTGTGAATCCTAGCATCGAGGCGGTTTTTTCCATTGCTGATTTTCCCATGGATGCGGCACCTCCTTTTCCCATGGGATGTGTAGGCAAACCGCTCATTTTTCCCGCATCCCCTTCCATACTAGGTGTGTGGGAGGTGGGTTGCGTATGCAGGAAACCCGTGAAAAGCTGGCGTTGACCGCGGTGCTGTTGGCTTTGTTGATCGTATTGGTATGGATTGGTATGGTGGTGACCGAACGCAGGCAGAGCCGACACCCGGTGCGGTTTGCCGACGCGCAATGGACGATGAAGCACGTTGCGCGGGAGGACGGCCAATGATCTATCTGCGTCTGCGGGAGTCCACCACCACCGAGCCGGGCCATACCCCGCGCCTGGGCGAGGTAGCCGACGTGCTGGCCGATGCGTCGCTTAAGCTGCACACGCTGCCCATCAACGCACCGCGAACCGTGGGCGTGTGGAAGCTGGACGCGCTTTCGCTGATCCGTGAGATCCAAGCGCGGCACCCCAAGGAATCCGTTGTATTGCTGGGCAGGGCCCAGGGTACGCTGATCTGCAAGCGGGAGCGGAAACCACGCTGGGCCGGTCTGCGTGCCGTGCTGGCATTTGTGCTGCTGTTTGCGGGCAGCGCCATGGCCATCGCTTGGTTCCACGCCGACGTCAACATGCCCGAGGCGCAGCGCTCGGTGGCGCAAATCCTCACGGGTAACGGCTCCGCCAATCCATGGTGGATCGCCCTGCCCTACGCGCTGGGTGTGGGCAGTGGCGTGGCGTTCTATTATGCGCTGATTGGCCGCAAAACAGCCTCCCCGCTGGACATAAAGCTCAGCGAGTACCGGCGGCAGGCCCAGCTGCAAATGGCACGGGATTCGGTGGCATACGTCCGCCGGGGGGAAAGCGAGCCCCGTGGCTGAGGCGGCGGGGGCACTGCTGGCGCTGATCGCAGGCGGTGTGGTGGGCCTGGCATCCTGCGCGTTATGGCTGGCGCTTAAGCTGCCCATGCGGGTGATGGACATACTGGATGGCGGCAGCGCTTGTTTATGCGGATGGGCCATTGCATTAGGAACAGCAAGCGGTGCACTTG
Organism: Clostridia bacterium; assembly: GCA_009784985.1. GTDB lineage: Bacteria > Bacillota > Clostridia > Christensenellales > Aristaeellaceae > WQXF01. The sequence goes on from WQXF01000094.1 coordinate 7,175, forward strand.
CGGATTGTATGGGCTGGACGGTAGCGCAAGGAACTTGGCTGTTGGCAATTTTTTTGCTGCTGGCCGGTGGATTCGTGGGAATGGTGGCGTCGGCGCTCACGGAAATCCTGGATGTACTGCCCCAGTGCTTTGACCGGATTGGGTTGGGCGACCATTTGCGGGCGCTGGCCTGGGCATTGGTGCTGGGCAAGGCAACGGGAGCGTTGTTGGCGACAGCGTTTGGGTAAAAACACAGCAATCTGCAAGCGGAATCCCCCCGCCACTGTGGTGGCCTTGCCTCCCTTGTTAAAGGGAGGGGGACCGCGTGAGCGGTGGAGGGATTCCACCCCAGCGAAAGGAGATACTGCTCAATGGACAATCCACAAAATCAACCTCCGACCCAGCGGCACAGCCCCGTGCAGTACGCGCTGATCGCCCAGCCGCGGCCCGGCAACCGGGAGATCCGCACCCGCGAGACTGCAGGCGCGTGGCTCCAACGAAACCAAAAAGGGGAAACAACATGAGCAAACAACAGCAAAATAGCCCCCAGAGCAAGGCGGCCCAGGAGTATCAAAAGCTTGTGGAGCGGCTTTCGCCCAAGAGTGATTTGGGCAAGGGCCTGCTGCGGGCATTCTGGGTAGGTGGGGTGATCTGCATATGCGGGCAACTCATCTACGACGGGGTCATGGCCCTCTGGTCGCTAGACAAAGTGGCCGCCACTACGGTCACCAGTGTGATCCTGGTATTTCTGGGCGCATTTCTCACAGGCATCGGCGTGTACGACCGGCTCGGTAAGTACGCCGGCGGGGGCTCCATTGTGCCCATCACCGGGTTTGCCAACTCCATCGTGGCCTCGGCCATGGAGTTTAAGCGTGAAGGGTTTGTGACCGGCGTAGGGGCCAAGATGTTTACGATTGCGGGGCCAGTGTTGGTGTACGGCATCGGCGCGTCGGTGATCGTGGGCGTTATCTACTTTATTATCGGGGGGTAGTGTTTATCAAAACCAAACGTATCGGCACACAAACCATCGACCTGCCTTCCAAACCGAGGGTAGCAGGGTATTCTTCTATCGTGGGCCCCAAAGAGGGCCAAGGCCCGCTGGGTCCGCATTTTGATCAGGTGTTTGCCGACGACCTGCTCGGCGAAAAAACCTGGGAGATCGCGGAAAGCAAAATGTTTGAGCACTGCGTGCGGCTCACCCTGCAAAAGGGCGGCATGGAGCCCGAGCAGGTGCACTTTTTGCTGGGCGGCGACCTGCTCAACCAGATCACCGCCGCTAGCTTTGCCGCGCGCCAGCTGGGGTTGCCCTACGTGGGATTGTATGGGGCCTGCTCCACCATGTCGGAATCCCTGTGTGTGGGCAGCATGCTGATTGACGGTGGCATGGCGGACAGCGCGGTGTGTGTGGCCAGCAGCCACTTTTGTACGGCGGAGCGCCAGTACCGCGCGCCCCTGGAGCTGGGCAACCAGCGCCCGCCAACCGCTCAATGGACGGTAACCGGCGTGGGCTCTACGCTGCTGCGTGCCGCTCATCAAGCGCCACAGGCCAAGGTGTGCGTATCCCGCGTTACCTGCGGTAAGGTGGTCGATTTGGGCATACCGGATGCGAATAACATGGGGGCAGCCATGGCCCCTGTAAATGCTAATATAGACCCATACCCGATGGGTACGGCGGCGTGAATGCGGCAGGAGAATCTATACGAAATATAACTTTGAGAACTCACAGAAAGCAGCGGCTCGCATAAGATGCAAAGAAAACGCATGCGAAGGGGAATGAACAAAACATGATTCTTTTGCTAGCTGCATCGCTGAGCCTGGACGCCCTGGCCATCGCGGTGGCGTACGCTCTTAGATCCACGCGAATACCGCTGGTTTCAAAGCTGGTGGTGTGCGGTATCTCCATCATTTATTTTGGCGTGGCTGTTTGGCTCGGCGGGGCGATATCCGGCTTTTTTAGCCCGGAAACCGCCAAAATAGTAGGAATCGCGATGATGGCGTGCATCTGCCTGTGGACGCTATTTCAGGTTTTGTTTGGCACAAAAAAAGCGTCCCTTGGCAAACAAGTGATTCGGGACCCCATGCTTTGCGATATCGACCAATCCCAATCCATCAGCCCCTTTGAGGCGATTTTTCTGGGCACCGCGTTGTCCGTCGATTCCATCAGTGTGGGGATCGGTTATTCCCTGCTGGGCCCGGTGAGCCTGTTTGCACCGCTGGCAGTGGGTTTTTTTCAACTGGGTTTTCTATGTTTGGGTGGCTGGATCGGCCAGCGGTTCGTTGCGCTCCAAACCAAACAAACCGGTCGTTTGCAGTTGATTTCGATTGCGGTGATGTTTGTGCTGATTCTTGTTAGGATATGCGATTAATTCTTTTGATTAACCCTTTCCTCGATAGCGTCGGTAACCGGGCCAAGCGGTTTCGTCGGCCCGGGCTGCCTCTCGGGCGGCATCCGGGCCCAGACCGGGCAGCGTGGCTGCGTATTGCTCCAATGCCTCGCCTCGCTGGGCGGCGCTTCGGTCGGCATCAAACAAGCCGTTGGCACGCAACCATCGGGCCAGCATATGATACGCGGCAAAAGGCGATCCGTTACCGATCACTGCCCCCATCAGCCCGGGATGTCGGTTGCTATTTCCGTACCAATCCAGAGCCTTCTCTATATCGTGCAGTTCTTGCAGCTCGGCAAAGGAAAGATCGGGCGTGCTCAGCACCTCGTAAGGAGGATCGGGCGCATACACAATGCCCAGCTTCTCGGCATCCCGGCGCAGGCCACTGCCGGGCAGCAGTTTTAAAAAACCCAGCTGCAGCCTGTGGGGGCGCAGCGCGTACACCAAATCGAACCCGCGGGCAAAGCTGGCCCAGCTTTCCTTGGGCAACCCGGCGATCAAGTCCAGGTGCAGGGGGATATTGCCTGCCTGCCGCAGCATGCCTATTGCATGAGCTACATCCTCGAATTGCCCAACCCGCCCTACGGCCCCCAGCACCTCCGTTGATGTGCTTTGTACGCCGATCTCAAACTGAAAGCGGCCTTGGGGTACGGCGGCCAGCAAAGCTAGGCTTTCGCTATCCAGAAGGCGGGCTTCGATTTCAAAGTGAAACACACAATCCGTGTCCAGTGCCAGCAGGCCGCGCCAAATCTCCCGCGCCCGTGCCGGATCATAGTTAAAGGTGCGATCCACCAGCTTGACCAGCTTTGTGCCACCCTCGGCCAGTAAGCGCAGTTTCTCTACGGCCTGTGAAGCGGGCAATGCGCGTACGACCTCGCCCGCCGATAGGCAGAATTGACATCGAAACGGGCAGCCCCGCGATGTTTCCGCATACCAGATGCGGCTTAGGCCGATATCGTGTTTATCTTCGTAAGGATCCACCCATCGCTCGATTGGCAATGGTTCGGATGCTTCCAAAAGCAAGGGGCCTTTCTCTCCCCGTTCGAAGGCGGCCAGCAGCGCCGGGTAGCTTTCTTCGCCTTCACCGGCAACGATGGCATCGATGTATGGGTGTTGGGCTATGGTTTCGGCAAGATCGAATGAAACCTCCGGCCCGCCAAGGGCGATGCGCAGGCCGGGCATGGCCCGCTTGAGGGTGCGTGCCAGTTGCAGCACCCGCTCCCGGTTCCATATGTAGGTGGAGAAGCACACCACATCGGGCTCGGTGGCCCAGATGGCGCGGAGTTGCGTGGCGAAGGGCTGGTTGACGTGGAGTTCCAGCACGGTGTGGGGGATGTGGGGCAGCGCGCGTTGTACGGACGCATGCAAGCAGCGCACGGCCAGGTTGGTGTGCACGTACATGGCGTTGAGGGCTACGAGGGTTACGCGCATGGGGATCGCCTTCTTCCTAATCTGCGGCCCTTAAGGCCTTTTGTTTTCCATCATCTTGA
>WQXF01000095.1 GCA_009784985.1 Clostridia bacterium
CGGTATCGTTTAGAGCCTCTTGTGGGGAGGGAAGCCCCAAAACAATCACAGAAAGACAGCCCTCCAGATTATCCGAAGGCCTAAAACCCTCCGGCGCCAAGCCGAAATCTTTGGATGCGGCGATGCCGACGATAGTCGCCCCGGCATTGATTCCAAGCTCTTTTACTATTTCGCTGGTTAGTTGGTTTGCCATTGGATTGCCTCCCCGTCATTCGCAGTTCTGCCGATCATAGTTCCTTACAAAAGCGCCCGTAGCGCTGATCATTCCGAATTTGGCGTAGTAGCTTTGCAGCTTTTTATCACACAGCAAATCAATCATGTACATGTTTTTGAATGAATCCAGCATGCGGGCAACAAGCTCTTTGCCGATTCCGGTGTTTTGATATGCGGGCAGCACCTCCAGCAAAGGGATGTACGCACACAAAACGCCGTCTGAAATTGCATTGATGAAACCCACCACACGATTTGCCGATGTATCGATTGCCAGCCATACGAGATAGCTGCCTTTTAGAATCCGCATGTGTGACGATGTTGAGGGCGGATTAGGCCATCCGGCAAAAAAGCCGTGGAGCATGTGTTCGTTCACTGCGCTAAGGTCGGTGGTGTATTCGATCATGTTGATTCCTCACAAAGCAAATCGATCCTTAATGATTCTTGCCGATTCCTCCGGCGGCAAAAACGAATTGTCTATCTTGATATAGTTTTCGAAGGGGATTTCGCCTTCTTTGCTAACGCAGCGGTATCTTTGGTCATCCCTCAGCAATCGTTGGTTGGAAGTTTCGATATCGCGCTTGGAAGCCTTGTGCTTTAATCGGTTCTCGGTGGCATTTCTTGCCAAGCGTATCTCTTGCGAGGCAACCAACTCTGCGTAATATATATCGGCATTGTGTTTGCGAAAAATATCGCGCACATGGGCAATGTAATCCCAATCTGATTGCAGGTCAAACGCCCAAAGGTATGTAAAAATCATGCCGTAGCAATCGGATGCGGCAAAATCCTCAAAGATCACTTCGCGCAACCGGCTAATGGTTTTGGTGCAAAACTGCCCAAAGATCTCAAGCACCGGCTCGATCGTCATATGATTATGGAACAGGCGCAAATCCGTAATTTTCATCAGCTCTTGCCCCACGGTCATTTTGCCCACCGCCGCATCGCCGATTAAAAACAGCAGTTTCATGATGGTTCACCTCTTTCATTGGAAATGATATCAAATACATCAAGAATAAACAAGCAAAAGAGAGAAAATTGTAGACAAGCAACCCTTCTCGTGCTATAGTCTTCAAGGATAAAAACCAGGAGGGCGCGCACAGAAGTGAGCAAGGTACTGGTGCGGGGCGGACGCTTGATTGATCCGGCCAACGGTGTGAACGGGCTGTTCGATGTGTTGCTGGAAGGCGGCTTGGTGCGCCAGGTGGCAAATGCCATCCATGCGCCTGACGCCCAGATCGTCTCGGCAGAGGGGCGGCTGGTGTTGCCCGGTTTTGTTGATATTCACTGCCATTTGCGCGAACCCGGATACGAATATAAAGAGGACATCGCCAGCGGAACCCGCGCTGCCGCACGGGGCGGGTTTACCAGCATCTGCTGCATGGCCAATACCTCCCCGGTGAACGATAACGCCGGCGTCACTGCTTTCATCCGCAAAAAAGCGGAAGAGGACGGCGCCGGTGTTCGTGTGTACCCCGTTGGTGCGGTCACCAAGGGCTTGGAGGGCCTGGCGCTCACCGATTTTGCCGGGCTTAAGGCTGCGGGCGCGGTGGCCCTTTCTGACGACGGGCGGCCTATTGCTGACGCGGGGCTGTTTCGCCGGGCACTGGAATTGGCCGATGCCGAGGGGCTGCTGCTGCTCTGCCACTGCGAGGATTTGCTGTTGGTAAACGACGGCGTGATGAACGAGGGTTTGGTATCGGCCCGCGCCGGACTGGCAGGTTCCATCCGTGCCGCCGAGGAAGTGATGATCGCCCGGGACATCCTGGTGGCCGAGGCGCTGGGCGCGCGGGTACACATCTGCCATGTATCCACCAAGGGCGGTGTGCAATTGATCCGGGAGGCCAAAGCACGGGGCGTTGGGGTCGCTGCCGAAACCGCGCCCCACTACCTGGCCGCCACCGACGCCTGGGTGGAGCGCAAGGGTACCCTCACACGGGTCAATCCGCCCCTGCGTACGGAAGATGACCGGCTGGCTTGCATCTACGGCCTGGCCGACGGTACCCTGGATTGCATCGCCACCGACCACGCGCCCCATCACGCCAACGAAAAAGCCACGGATTACCCATCTGCGGCCTCCGGCATCAGCGGGTTCGAGACCGCCTTTGCCATCTGCTGGACCCATCTGGTGGAGCACGGTTATATGGAGCCTGATCAGCTGGTGGCACTGATGACCAACGCGCCCGCGCGGCTATTGGGCTTGCCCGCTGGATCTTTGGCCGTGGGGGACGCGGCTGATCTGGTAATCGCCGACCCCCACGAGCGGTGGACGGTGGACGCATCTGATTTTATATCTAAAGGAAAGAACACGCCCTTCTCGGGCGAGACGTACACCGGGCGTGTCCGCGAGACATTTGTAGCTGGGCAACGAGTCTTTAAGGAGGCGTAGCAATGCATGCAATGGACGAACTGGTCAGGCGGATTCGGGAGAAACGGAACCCATCGGTGATTGGCTTGGATACCTGCCTTGCGCACCTGCCGCCCAAGTTTGCGCGGGATCACTTGCGTGAGCTGCCGAACATGGAGGAGGCCGCCCAAGCCATATTTGATTACAACAAGGCTTTGATAGACGAGCTGTACGACATTGTACCTGCCGTAAAGGTGCAGGCCGCCTATTATGAGATGTACGGCCCGGCGGGTATGGTGACCTTTTCGCGCACGCTGGACTACGCCCGGGAGCATGGCCTAACTGTGATGGCCGACGTAAAACGGAACGACATCGGAGCCACCGCCGAGGCTTATGCCGCTGCCTACTTGGGGCAAACAACGCTGGGAGAAGGCAAAGCCAGCGCCTTTTGCGCCGATTTTGCAACGGTAACGCCTTACTTGGGCGAAGACGGCGTATTGCCCTTTGTCCGTGCCTGCGAGGAGCACGGCGGCGGCATTTTTGTGTTGGTGAAAACCAGCAACCCCTCTTCCGGCCAGTTGCAGGATATGCGCGTGGGGGGGCGGACTGTGTATGAGATGGTGGGCGAATTGGTGGCCGATTGGGGCAGGGGCCTGATAGGCGAAGAAGGCTACAGCGCCGTGGGTGCGGTGGTGGGCGCTACTTATCCGGAACAAGGGGCCAATCTGCGTGCCAGGCTGCCGCGCACCTTCTTTTTGGTGCCGGGTTATGGGGCCCAGGGCGCAAAGGGCGCGGAGCTGGCCGGATGTTTTGACGCAAATGGCGGCGGAGCCATTGTCAATGCGTCCCGCAGCATTTTGTGCGCGTGGAAAACCCGGCCCGACATGGATTTTGCCCATGCGGCCCGAGAAGAAGCACTGCGTATGCGGGACGACTTGCTGGCCGGGTTAAAAGCAGCGGGAAAAGAAGGAGCGAATCCATGGTAGAAGAACAAGTAACGGTGCTTGATGCAGAGGACATCGCCAAAGACATCTATCGCCTGCGCCTGCACGCGCCGCAAATCGTAGCCCAGGGGGTGCGTCCGGGGCAGTTTGTGCATGTGCGTTTGCCAGGCAATACAACCCAACTGCTGCGCCGCCCCATCAGCGTGATGGCCGCGCGGCCCGAATCACAAACCGTGGAGTTGGTAATCCAAATCGCCGGGGAGGGCACCCGCCTGCTTCGTTCGGTACGCCCCAACGATAGGTTAAACGTGCTGGGCCCGCTGGGCAAATCCTTTGATCCCCATGGCGCAAAATGCATCTATTTTGTGGGTGGTGGCATAGGGGCTGCGCCCATTTGTTGCGCCATGGACGCTTTTGCGGGCCAGGCAGAAGAGGCCATCGCCTTTTTTGGCTTTCGGGGTGCGGAATATGCGTATGGTTTGGATAACGCGCCCTGCGAGGTGCGCGTTTCGACTGACGACGGCACCTTGGGCCGCCACACAAAAGTGACATGCCTGCTGCAAAAGGCCATCGACGAGCGGCCTCCGGATTTGATTTTAGCCTGCGGGCCTGCGCCCATGCTCCGTACCCTGCAAAATATGACATTGCGCCTGCGCTTGAATTGTCAACTATCTTTGGAGGAGCATATGGCCTGCGGCCTGGGCGCCTGCCTTGTGTGCAGCTGCAAGGCCCGGGTGCGCAACGGAACCCAATATCATCGTGTGTGTGTGGACGGACCGGTGTTTGATGCCAGGGAGGTGTGCCTTGATGTCTGATCGAAAAGCTGATCTGAAGGTACGCTTGTGTGGTGTGCGGCTCAAAAACCCGGTGATTGCCGCTTCCGGCACCTTCGGTTTTGGGCGGGAATACGATGCCCTTTATGACATCGGCCAGTTGGGCGGCATCAGCGTAAAGGGCTTAACGCTGGCGCCCCGCTGCGGCAATCCGCCCCACCGTGTGGCGGAGACTCCATCGGGCATGCTCAATGCCGTGGGATTGGAAAATCCGGGGGTGGATGCTTTTATTTCCGAGCACCTGCCCTGGCTGCTGGACAAGGGGCTGGCGGTGATCGCCAACATCGCCGGCAGCACGGTGGACGATTACTGCCGTATGGCGGAAAAGCTGGCTCCTACCGAGGTGCACATGCTGGAGATGAACATCTCCTGCCCCAATGTAAAGTCGGGCGGGGTGGCGTTTGGGATAGAGCCGGACATGGTCTACGCTGTGACCCGCGCGGTAAAACAGCATGCCGGGCAACCGTTGATGGTGAAACTATCGCCCAACGTGGCCGATATAACCCAAAACGCCCGGGCCGCCGAGGCTGCGGGCGCGGACTGTATATCGCTGATTAACACCCTCACGGGCATTGCCGTGGATGCCAAGCGCCGCCGTTTGGTGTTGGCCAACAACGTGGGCGGGCTGTCCGGGCCTGCGGTAAAACCGGTGGCGCTGCGTATGGTGTGGCAGGTTTGCAAGGCCGTGGGCATACCCGTTATAGGCATGGGCGGCATCATGACCGGAACCGACGCAGCCGAATTTATGCTCTGCGGGGCCCAGGCCGTAATGGTGGGCACCGCCAATTTTGCCGACCCCATGGCTTGCCCGCGGATCATAAGCGAGCTCGAAGCCTATTTGGTAGCGCAAAAAGTGCGCAAGGCAGGGGAGATTGTGGGCGCATTGATCGAGAATTGACGCAAATATGACATGCATAGTCAGGTTATATGCTATATGATGCAGGTACATATAGTATAGGAGGGCTCAAACATGTTGGAAGAAAAAATCAAGGATGTCCTAACCGGTGAAGCGCAAAAAAACGCGCTGGATTTTGCAGCCTATTTAAAGGCAAACGAAATGGTTGGCGGGGGGCCCCACGGTGAAGTCAGCTATCAAGGCAAATGCGTGTGTTATGTGCACATGGACGGCGCTGCGGAAAAACCCGGCCCCTGGACCATTTGGCCCGACGGTGACTATAGCGCCGAACACAAGGATGTCCCAATGAGCGAGTGCATGAAAGAAATTGCTTGGGCTAATGTGAATATCTGCGCGGATTGTGGCGCCGGTTGCAGTCCGGGCAATCGCAAGATGATTTTTGGCAAAGAATTTGACAATGTGTGCAGCGCGACTATGGCGTTTAACAATCCCGATGCAGAGACATTGGAATGTGTGAAAAAACTGTTGGAAATGAAAAAGCGTGATGTTTAAAGCCGGAGTTAGCGCTCTGCGATGATACGCATCATTATTTCGATTGCGGTTGCCCAATTTCCATGCGTAATGTCAAATCGCTCAGCTTTTATGGGCAATAATTCGAGTATTTGCATTTGGCGCTTGTGCTTTTCAACTTCAAAAAGAATCCGCGCCTCCGTTGCCGGTGTTTGCCTACGGCTTTTACGCGCCTGAATAAGCCGTACAACCACGTCATTCGAAAAAAGATAAAAAAGCAGTGGTTCATGGGGTTGCATTGCGGAAAGCAGCGATATCAAAAACGCTGCAATCGACTTGTTTCTTGCGTTGTAGTTGTGCACCAGATCATTCATGCGGTGATACAGGAAGCTGCCGTCAAAAATCACAGAATCGACGGCAGTTTCGTTTTGCTGCAAAAACCGGTGCCAGCAGTCCACATAAACTTGCGTATAGCGTTCAAGTGGAACGAGTTGGGAGGACATATAGAAACCTTCATGCCGTTCCAGTGCCTCGGACAGCGGCGAAGGGAAGTAGGCGGCATCACTGCTGCGATATTGAACCAGCACGTAATCTTTTTCATGTATGCTGTTATGCATTAATGCATCCGCATTGTTGGGGAAGCTTTTTAGCAATCGGTCGAATGCTTCTTTAAGCAAAAAAGCGCATCCAAACAAATCAACAGGGTTGTTTGGGTTGCCCTCCAAGTAGCAGGTTGCAGAAAATCCATGGCGATTTAGCGTATCGCATAACTTTTTTGTGACGGTGCTTTTCCCAACGCCCGATACGCCTTCAATAAAAATGAGATTCTTCATGCAAAATACCTGCCTTATCTTTAGGGGCTATTCGGAAATAATCTCTATTTGCTTAACCGCCGCCTCGTCGGGCGCAACCCAAAGGGTACGCTGATGGGTATAAGTCACATAACCCAGGGCCGCGCCGCCGGGCTTTTTAACAAACTTACGAAATGCATAGTCCACAGGCACCCGCGACGATGCGAACCCCTTGCTGTAATAGGCAGCCAGCAGCGCGGCTTCCCGCAGCGTGGCCTCGGGGGGCTCGCCTTCGTGGGCGATCAGCACATGGGAGCCGGGCATATCCTTGGCGTGAACCCAGGTGTGATCGCCCCGGGCGCTTGCTGTGAGCCTGTCATTCTGTGCGCTGTTTTTGCCTACATAGATGTCGATGCCGTCGCTGGAACGATAGTGAAAGGGCCGCGAAGGTTCGGCCTTCCGGGACTTGTTGCGGCTGTGGGAGGCGCGCAGATACCCCCGCTCCACCAGCAGCGCCCGTATCTCTTCCAGCTCCGCATCGTCCACGCACTTGCGAAGGTCGTCTTGCTGCGCTTCCAGCCAGGCCAGCTCGTCCTCGGTCTTTTGCTTTTGTTCGGCGGCGATGCGCCGGGCCGAGCGGGCCTTTTGATAGCGCTTAAAATAGCGCTGGGCATTTTGCGCCGGGGTGTATTTGGGATCCAGCGCGATGGTGATTGTTGCTCCGTCCGGATCGTAGAAATTCTCCAGGGAAACGCTGGTCGCCCCCTTTTCGATCCGGTGCAGGTTGGCGGTGAGCAATTCGCCGCAGATGCGCCATTGATCCATGCGCGCCCCATCGTCGATGGCCTCTTGCTGCAGGGCCATCTTTTTTTCGCAGCGCTCCACCTGGGTGCACCGATTGCAGCAGCGAGGCAGTGCGCTGGGAGATGCGTTCCCGCCGGTTTCGGGCGCGGTAGAATATGTCCAATGCATGGTTGATGCCTTCGGGCACGGGGCGTTGTGCATCCGGTGGGAAACGCAATTGGGTGAAGGGATATACGTCGATGGTTTCGCCCTCCCCATCCAGCAGCAGTACGGGGGGGGCAAGTCCGGGCAGTTGATCCAGCAATCCGCGCAGACGCGGGGCTAGGCCAGGAACCAAATCTTGCGCAACCATGGCATCTTCGTTTCCCGCAAGCCGAAAGGTCAACTCCCGTGCCGCATGAGGGGACAATCCGGCCACACAACCAAGCAGCGCCTTTTCCAGGCGCGGCCCCTGCTCCCGCAGCGCCTTTTCCAGCATTTCAGCGGTGGCGGTGTCGGGGTCCAACTTGCCTTGGGCAGGCGGATAGGTGTAGTGTAAGCCGGGCCGCACTTGGCGCACCCGGCTCATGGTTGCGTCTACATGCCGGATAGCATCGATGATGCGGCCGTCGGCATCGTGCAGTATGATATTGCTGTGCCGACCCATCACTTCCATTACCAAGGTGCGGGTACGGGCTTCGCCCAGTTCATCCAGCGCGTCCACACAGATCTCCACGATGCGGTCGCCAGCTATCGGTTTTATCGCCGCGATCCGCCCGCCTTGCAGGTACTTGCGCAGCAACATACAAAACATGGGTGGCTCCATGGGATTGGTTTTGCTGGCAGCCGTTAGGTGGATGCGCGCGTGGTGGGCGCCTGCGCATAAGAGCAGGCGGTGGTTCGCGCCCTGGCTACGGATCAGCAGATGCAGTTCGTCGCGTTCGGGCTGTTGCACACGATCCACCCGCCCACCTATCAGGCGCGGGGCCAGTTCCCGGCAAACAAAACCCAGGGTCATACCGTCTAGTGGCAAAGGGATCACTCCTTGTCTGCATCATACATAGCACAGGAAAGCAGTGCCTGTCAAATGCTTGACTTGTGAATGCAAAAAAGGTAGAATCTATACAAAACAAAGCATATAGCTGGAAACTGAAAGGAGTCATCCTATGAACCGCTCCTCAAAAATCATTTTTATCTTGTTTGCTATGCTGGTTTCCCTGGCCATGTGTTTCCCTATGGCCGCGGCAGAAACGCCTCAACAGGCCGAGGCCATCGCTTTGGTTACAGAAAAAACGTTGGAGGACATAGAGGCGCTTCGGGCCTCCTCAAAGAATCTGTGGGTTGCCGAGATGTTGGCCAACACTTCCATCGAGGATGCCACCGCGGGTGAGCCCAACAAATCCGGCGCCATCCCCGTACACATTACGGTGACGTATCCCGCCCTTGCCAGCGGAGTGGATGCAAAGACACCTTTTAGCGGCGATGCGGAGGCCTTTTTGCGCGCCGCGCTAGACAATGCCATGAGCAATAAAGACACCTTTGTTTTGCAGGCCACGGTCACCTTCCGAGAGGGCAGGGATCCGGCAGTTAAGTGGCACGACAGCAAAGGCTTCTCCGGCTTCAGAACCGCGCTTAACAGCAAGGCCAGGGCGGCAGTCACTTCATTTTCGAGCAAGCCCATGGTTGCGGCATTTACCGGCTATGTGTTCCAGCACCCGGTGCGCAGTCCTAAAATCGACCTAACCAACGGTCCTAGGGCTATGAAACTAACCGGCACCGCTCCCGATCAAGACAGGATGTTTACGTACGCGGTGCGCACTGCCATCACCCGTGCGGCATACGAAGCCCAAGGTCCCAATACCGAGACCGAGACGCTAAGCGCCTTGCTAAACGAGCAAATTGCCGCCTATGGCAAAGACTTCACCAGCTCCAATGCCAAGAAGGCCCCTACCGATCAAGCTGTATCCCTTACGTTTGATCCCTGGACGCTGCTTGAGGGAAAAAATGATGCCTCGACCCAAAGCGCCTACGAATACCGTGCCGAATATAGTAGCAACTACACTTCGTATGAGTTTGCCCTTCTTTTCCGTGTCAGGATGCTGCCAGACGTGCCCGCTTTGCCCATGCCCAAAACAGAGCAGTTGCGGGGCGTTCGCAAAGGTGTACAAATCGTGATCAGCGCCAAAAAGGGCGATGGCAACCGCATGATTAGCTTCACAAAAGACGGCGAACTGCAATCATTGTGTTTTATCCGAGACGGTGAGCGCGTCACCATTTATATTCCCGCCGGAACCTACACGGTGATGATGGGCAGCGGTACCATCTGGTATGGCGAGGAGGAGCTCTTTGGGCCCAACATAGGCGGAATCGCCGGCTACAGTACGAGTATCGAAAGATTCTCGAATCCGGGAGAGGGCCGATATTGGCGGTTTACCCTGTCCTCCCCGGAGACCGGCGGCAACATGGATGCACTGGACAAGGGCGATTTCGTTTTTTAGAGCAATTTAATTGAGCAGGGCGCTTGGCCGGGCAACCGTTAGTTGTTGTCCGGCCAAAACGTGTCTACATCTATACGCGCGCCGCTCATCAGCGAGCTTGGATCTACCAGCCATTCGCCGTCTTCGTAGAGCATCAGCACGTTGTATCGGAGCAGCCGCTGCTCGTCTCTTATACTCAGATCGCACAGCACGGTGAGGGTGAGGCTATTCGTGATGTAGATAGAGTTGACGTGCCCTCCCTCCAATGCGTAGGAGTTCAGTTTTTTGCCGCTGATCTGCGCGTACAGTGTCTGCTCCGCGCCATTTGCTAAGAAATTTGCTTTTTGACGCCAGAAATGAGAGGTCAGCGGCACCATGTCGGCTATGGCGCCGGCCCGCCAGCCCTCTAAAAACTGTATGAGCGCCTTTTCGGCGGCGTCGTACTCTTCGCTTTCCGGATCGGGCAGCTCAAAAGGGGGCCGCAGTGCGGGGGATATCAAACTCGGGGCGAGAGGCGGCGCTATGTCTTCAAAGTCATCTTTGCGGCCGATGGGCATCTTGAGGGATACATCCTTTAGCCTCAGGCCCAGTCTGTTTTCATAGATTGTGACGCCGATTTCGCCGCATGGCAGCGTCGTGGTGAATTCCACCATGTAGTCGTTGGCGTATTGGGTATCGAGCCACGCCCAGTCGCCGTCGTACATGAACCTTCCGTACGAAAAGCCTATCCGCGAGGACAGGGCAAGGGGATCCCCGCCGGCTCTGCAATTGATCGCGTTGCGTATTTCGCGCAGGTCGATGCCGTAAAAGCCGGTGACGCGCAGCGACACCACGGTGCCGGCAGGGAACTTGCCTTGATAGGAAAGGGCTTGAATGACATCTTTATTTTCATTGCTGAGCTGAGGGGTTTCGCTTGCCAGTGCCATCGCCGGAAGAGCCAATATCGCTGTGAGTAGAATCGCGAAAACTTTTCGCATCGCTGTCGCCTCTTTTCAATTTTATTTACACCTTTGTTCCATACTTTACTATTTCCCTGGCTTTATGTCAATCATGAAAGATTATATAAAAATAAAAAATAAAAGCCCACAAAATGGTTGCAAAATTTGTTGTTGACAAGACATCAGAATGATGCTATCCTATACAGGCTCTCTCGGGGAGAGGGAGTGGAATGAACCTTGAAAACGATACAGGAAAGAGCAAGAAAAGAAGACAGTTGATTCTGAAATGAGTTTTGAGTCTTGTTGTTAAGCGACAA
>WQXF01000096.1 GCA_009784985.1 Clostridia bacterium
AGGGCGTATCTGCGGCATCTATTTCGTTTGGATGATGCCCAGGCGTACCGGCTTGCCACCATTCATAATTTGCGGTTTTTTGCCATGCTGATGGAGCGGATACGGACCCAGGGTTAACAGCGTGGCCGTAACCCTGTAGGGGACGCCGCCCTCGGCGTCCCGTCGCTTGCTGGGAGTTGATATTATGTTGGACGAACCAATCATTCAAGCCCTGATCACCGAGGTATCCGGTGCAAAGCGCTACCGGCACATCGACGCAGCCATCGTGGAACAGGTGTGCCGGGAAGAGGCGCAAAAGCGCAACAAACCCAAGGAGGCCGCCAAGGCTGCCAAGCGCCGCCTGCACCAAATGACCGGCGCGTATTGTGATAAACACATTGCCCTTTCTTTTGCGCCGGACGAGATGGCCGCGCTATGTGCCGCCCACGCTTCCACTAAGGAACGTTTGCCCTTTGCCGGGGAGATGTTTGCTGATATACGCCAACAGGTTGGTGGGATGGAGCGGGTGGCCGATCTCGCCTGCGGTGTGAATCCCGTGCTGTATGTGGCGGAGTGCCTGCGTGCCAACCTTCCGCTGCCCCGCTTTTATGCTGCCTACGACATCCGCCACGACGTACTGGAGCAGGTCCGCGCTTGCTTTGATCACTTTGGCATGGATGGAACCACCGGGGTGTGCGACCTGCTCACCGATTGCCCGGATGTGGCCGCCGATGTAACGCTGCTATTTAAGATCGTACCCCTGCTGGAGCGACAGCAAAAGGGGCGCTTTGAGCAGGTGATTGCCCAGGCAAACTCACCCTTTGTGGCGGTCACCTTTCCCACCCGTTCGTTGGGGGGGAAGAATGTGGGCATGGCCCCGCAGTACCGGCGCTTTTTTGCAGCGTATTTGCAGCGCGCCGGCCATCGGCTCGTTTTTGAGAAGGAATACCCCAACGAGTTGCTGTTTTTGATCGAGAAGGAGGAAGCCTAAATGCGAATCCAACCCTTTGCCGCCGAACATGCGGAACCGGCGGCATTGCTTGCCTTACGCAATTATGAAGATGTGCGGCAATATGTCCCCGCGTTGCCACCTGTGGCTGCTTGGCCTGATTTGACCGGCTTTGCCGCAAACGGCATGGGCGTTGCCGCCCTGGACGGTGATGAACTGCTGGGCTTTTTGTGTGCTGTGCCGCCCTTTGGCAACGCGTTTCGTTCTACTGATGCAATCGGCGTGTTTTCGCCCATGCATGCCAACGGGGCCATCCAAAAAGACAGGGCACACATCTACGCGCGTATGATTGAAGAGGCAGGCGCAATATGGGCGCAAGCCGGGGCGTCCAGCCATGCCGTGTGCCTGTACGCCTACGATTGCGAAGGCCAGCAACAGTTTTTTCGGTATGGGTACGGGCTACGGTGCATTGATGCGATCCGTTATATCAAAGAAATCGATGCCTGTCCATGCGAAGGTTTTGATTTCTGCGAGTTACCGATAGAAGGGCATGCAAGGGTTTTGCCCCTCGTTCACCTGCTGGACGGGCACATGGCGGCAAGCCCCACGTTTATTCTGCGTGCTTCTGCCACGGAAGCGTCGTTTTTGGAAGACATTGCCGAGAGCCGCTCCCGTTTGTTTGTGGCGCAGATCAACGGACAGATCGCCGCATTTATCCGGGCGCAGCCGGAGGGGGAGACTTTTGTTTGCGATATGCCCGGTTATCTGCACGTTACAGGGGCTTTTTGCTTGCCTGAATATCGGGGGAAGAGCATTTATCAGGGTTTGTTCAATCATTTGTTATGCACGCTAAAGGCCGAAGGATATACCCGCCTGGGCGTGGATTTCGAGAGTTTGAATCCGGCGGCGCATGGGTTTTGGCTCAAGTATTTTGATGCGTATACCTACGGACTGGTGCGACGGGTTGATGAGCATGTCTTGACGCGCTAACGCCCACGCCGTATAATATCTCCTCGAAGGGATGTGTCAAGATGACCGATAATCGAAAAATCACAAGCTCAAGCCCCCAGCGCGTCCGGCTGGACGTGAACCATATGATGACCGACACCATGGGCATGCGGTATGGGATCGCGCCCGAGCAGGTGGAGGACTATGCCAAGGCCGCGGCAGCCGCCCACGCCGCCGTTCAAGCAGCCCGAGGCACCGGCTGGCTGGGCTGGACGGAGTTGCCCTACAACCAAAAAAAGATCGTGGAAAAAGTAAAAAAGGTGGCGGGCCATGTCCGCGAGCATTTTGATACCTTTGTGGTGCTGGGCATCGGCGGATCGGCCCTGGGGCCCATCGCGGTGCAGTGGGCGCTCAATCATCCTTACTATAATCAATTGCCCAAGGCCAAGCGGGGCGGCCCGCGCCTGTATGTGGAAGACAATATCGATCCCGAGCGCATGGGCGCGCTGTTGGACGTGATCGAAGTACAGAGCACCTGCTTCTGTGTGGTGACCAAATCGGGCAATACCGCGGAAACCATGTCCCAGTACCTGATCATAAGCGACCTGCTCAAACAGGCGGTGGGCCAGGGCTGGCAGCGCCATGTGATCGCCATCACCGATGCGGAGCGCGGCAACCTGGCTCCCCTGGCCAAGGCCGAGGGGTTTGAGGCCTTTGTGATCCCCGATGGCGTAGGCGGCCGTTTCTCTGAGTTATGCCCGGTGGGCCTGCTGCCCGCGGCCGTTTGCGGCATCGATATCGACGGGCTGCTGGCGGGCGCCGCCTTTATGGATGCGGCCTGCAAAACCGATAGGGTATGGGAAAATCCCGCGCTCTTGATGGCCACCCTGCAATATATAGCCATGGAGGATATGGGCTTTAACGTGCACGTGCTGTTGCCCTATGCGGACAGGCTGCGCTTTATGGCCGACTGGGTATGCCAGCTTTGGGCCGAATCCCTGGGCAAAAACGTGACCCGGCGCGGCATGGCGATAAACGTGGGCCAAACGCCCGCCAAAGCCCTGGGGGTTACCGATCAGCATTCCCAGCTGCAACTGTACACCGAGGGGCCTTACGATAAGGTGGTCACTTTCTTTAAGGTGGAGAAATTCCAAGCCGAGCAGCCCATCCCCAATGGATGCAAGGCCTACCCCGACGTGGCCTTTTTGGGCGGTAAATCCCACAACGCGCTGATCGAGGCCGAGCGCAAGGGTACAGAGTATGCGCTGTACCGCGCCGGGCGGCTGAGCCAAACCATCGTGCTGCCAGAGGTCAACGCCCACACCATCGGCCAATTGATCTTCCTGTGGGAGATGTGTACTGCCTACACCGGCGAGTTGTTGGATATCGACGCCTTTAACCAGCCCGGCGTGGAGGAATCGAAGGCCGCAGCCTATGCAGTGCTGGGCCATCCCGGTGAAAAGTACGCCGCCAAGCGTGCGGAGATGAAGAAGGCCCCGGCGGGCAGTGGGAAATATGTGGTGTAACGAACAGTGAAGGGGGCATAATATTGGCCGGATTCAAAAATGCGTACCTGCTCCGGGTGTATGAGGAAGTGTGTGAAAGGAACCGCGGCGAGAAGGAATTTTTGCAGGCGGTGCTGGAGGTGCTGGAATCGCTGGAGCCTGCCGTGGAGCGTAACCCCGCCTTTGAAGCCGAGGGCATCGTGGAGCGCTTGGTGGAGCCGGAGCGTTTTATTCAGTTTCGTATCCCGTGGGTTGACGATGCCGGGCAAGTACGGGTCAACCGGGGCTATCGTGTGCAATACAATTCGGCGCTGGGCCCCTACAAGGGCGGGATTCGTTTCCATCCCTCGGTATCCCCTTCGGTAATCAAATTCTTAGGCTTTGAGCAAACCTTTAAAAATTCCCTTACCGGCTTGCCCATGGGCGGAGGCAAGGGCGGGGCCGACTTCGACCCCAAGGGCAAGTCGGATCGTGAGGTCATGCGCTTTTGCCAAAGCCTGATGACCGAACTCCAGCGCCACATCGGCGATTGGGTGGACGTGCCCGCCGGAGACATTGGCGTTGGCGCGCGGGAAATCGGCTACATGTACGGCCAGTACAAGCGCATCCAAAACAACACCACCGGCGTGTTCACCGGCAAGGCTCTTACAACGGGCGGCTCCATTGGCCGCACCCAGGCCACCGGCTTTGGGCTGCTCTACTTTGTGGCCGAGATGCTCAAATGTTTAAAGGGCCAGGTGCTCGACGGCAAGGTTGTGGTGGTGTCGGGCTCGGGCAATGTGTCCATCCATGCGATTCAAAAAGCCCAGGAGTTTGGGGCCAAGGTGGTGGCCGCCAGCGATTCCGGCGGTTATGTGTATGATCCCCAGGGCATCGACTTGGCGCTGCTCCGGCAGATCAAAGAAGTGGAGCGGGCCCGCATCAGCGAATATGCCGCGCGCAGGCCGGGCGCCACGTACACAACCGGCTCTACCGGCATTTGGACCATCCCATGCGATGTCGCGCTCCCTTGTGCCACCCAAAACGAACTGGACGGTAAGGCGGCGCAGGCCCTGGTGGATCACGGCGTGATCGCGGTGGCCGAGGGCGCCAACATGCCCACTACGCCGGAAGGTGTAAGCATTTTTGTAAACAACGGCGTGCTTTTTGCTCCTGGCAAGGCAGCAAATGCCGGCGGTGTGGCCGTGAGCGGCTTGGAGATGACCCAAAACTCCATGCGCCTGCAATGGACATTTGAAGAGGTAGACGCCAAGCTAAAAGAGATCATGATAGGCATCTTTCAAAACGCCCACCGCACCGCCAAGGAGCACGGCGCGGAAGGCAACTTGGTGATGGGCGCGAATATTGCAGGATTTTTGAAGGTGGCTGAATCCATGCGCTGGCAAGGGGTTTGACAGTGAACAAGGAACAGTGAACAGTGAACAATAAGTTGCGGCGCGGCTTGTCGTTCGTTATTCATTGGAAGTTATTTGTGATACGATATTCAGAGGTGATTTATGTGCCGCATAACATATTGAGTGCAAAAAGCAAAGCATTTGCAGTCCGGACTGTGAATCTCCACGCTCAAGACTGCAAAAACAGCAGCAAAAGAGTACCAGGAGTTTTTTCGTTCTTATTGTTCACTGTTCACTGTTCCTTGTTCACTGGAACATCATGCATTCGATGTAAGCATCCATAAAAAACGGGTTTGCGGCCAGTTCCACGATTTGGATCGAGGAGCTGGCCGTTTTTGTGTCTCCTAATGCGGCAGAGGATAGCAGCGCCATGGACGCGCCCATGCCAGCCGCATTGCCAATGGCGCGGGCTTTGGCGGCGAAACCCGGGGGGATCAGGCCGATGCGTTCGGCGGATGCAGGATCGATACAAGAGCCAAAACCACCGGCGATCAGCAGGGTTTCCACTTGATCGGGGGATAAACCGGCTTCGTGGATCAGCGTGCGCATACCCGCGTGAATGGCGGCCTTGGCCAGCTGCACAGCGCGCACATCCGCCTGGGTGATCTCCACAGCCGTACCGGGGATACGATATGCCTCGCTATCCTCCAACGCCCCGGTTTCGTCCAGTGCGCCTGTATCCAGCATCAGCGCCAACGCATCCACAATGCCCGATCCGCAAATGCCAACGGCAGGTACATCGCCGATGATTTGCTGTGTGCTTTTTGTTATGTGCGCGATTGCTCCATCCCGTGCGGTCATGCCCATGGAAATCCCCGCGCCCTCAAAGGCCGGGCCAGCGGCAGTAGCACAGGCGTACAGTTTGCCGTTTGCGCAGAGCACAATTTCGCCGTTGGTGCCGATGTCCGCCAGCATCACCGGCGGACCGGCGTTCGCCTTGCCATCGGCAAACAGGCCCGAGGCCAGCAGCGCCGTGGTAATGTCCGCGCCGATGTAGGCGGCTAGGCAATTGGGCAGGTATACGCGAGCGTTGGACGAAAGGCCAAAGGGTTGGGGATCGGCCCAGCAACCAAAGCGTTGGTCCATGGCAAAGGGCACGCGCATCAGGGAAGAGGGCGAATGCCCGCAAAGCAGATAGAGCATGGCGGTGTTGCCGGTGATCACGGCGCTGTGTACATCTTGGCCTTCGCGCAATGAGGCGATTAGCCCGCTCACGCAGCCGGTGATGGCTTTTCGCAACGCCTCGCCTTGGCCCGCCTCGGCCTTGTCCATGCGGGTGATGACATCGGCGCCGAACGTACTCTGGGGATTGGGTGCGCTGCCGCATTGGAGCAAGCTGCCGGTTTGTAGATCGTAGAGATAGGCGGCTACCGTGGTGGTGCCGATGTCTACCGCGACACCCAGGCCTTGCCCCCACGGATCAAGGGAAAAGGGCGGAAGCTGGCCGTGGGTGATGATCCGTTCGCTTGCGGATTTTTGTACGGTTACAGTTATGTTGCCGGTGGCCATGGTTTGGCAGGCCAGGCAACAGTCGGATTTTGGTGCGGGTGAAAGGAAACCCGAGGCTCGCACTTGGCATTTGCCGCAGCGCCCTAGGCCGCCGCAGGGCTGGGCGATGTGTATGCCGTGGGTGGCCAGCAATTCGTGCAGCGGCATGGGGGCGGTGAAGGGGTGGGTGTTGGCGCCGCCTTCGCTGATGAGGGTGAGGTGGGGGATCTCATTGCGCCCTCCGCTCAATTCTCTTCGCACATCACGACAGAGCGCAACAACGTCATCTTCCGTGAGTAGACCGGCTTTTTCGGCTTCGCCTTCCATATCCTTTTGAAACTGCTTTAGCGCTATCATTGACGAATTGAGCATCAAGATGTCCTCGTTACTTTCCATTCAAGCACCTTCTGTTCCGTGTAATTCGTAAATCTACTATACTCCAAATCCCATGGCTTGACAATCCCGCCCTTTTCCTTTATCATGCAACCATTAAACCTTGCCCAAGGGGCGCGAAAGGAGTGTTGTGATAGTGAGTGCTTATGAGGTGGCCGTCGAATAACTCAATAAGACCCTAAGCTCCTTTTGTGCCAAATAATCGGCTTGTTTAAGCCGCGATTTTGCAGCCACGAAAAGGCTGCCGGGTCGCGGTTTTTTTCATGCTCTCTTTTACCATAACGACAATGGACATGGAGGTTTCACATTGGAGACAACCCATACGCTTTTCTTTGGTCCCAAGGATTTCCCCAATTCGCCCCGCAACCCTCTTGACCTGCCCGCCCGTGTTACCGAGGTGCAAAAAGACCTGTATCGGATTGGGTGCGAGCATGGCGAGGTATGGGCGCGGCCCAAGGGCAGCTTGTTGCGCCAGGCCGCCCAATTTGGCGATCTGCCCACCGTGGGCGACTTTGTGTACGTGCAGTACGAGCCCCAGGGGCAATCGCTGATCACCGAGCTGCTGCCCCGCCGCACCAAGTTCTCCCGGCCAGACGAAACCGGCAAGCGGGAGCAGTTGGTGGCCGCTAACTTCGACTATGTGTGGATCGTTACCTCGCTCAATCAAGACTTTAGCCTCGCCCGGATGGAGCGCTACTTGGCCGCGGCCTGGCAGAGCGGCGCGCAACCGGTGGCGCTGCTCACCAAGGCCGATCTTTGCGATGATCCGGCATCGTTTGTGTTTCAAGTGGAGAGCGCCGCACCCGGCGTGCCGGTGCACGCGGTAAGCGCTGTGACCGGCCAGGGTATCAACGAGCTGGAATCCTATTTGCGGCCTGGCGTAACGCTGGCCCTGCTGGGTATGTCCGGCGTGGGCAAATCATCGCTGATCAACGCGCTGCTGGGCGAGGAGAGGCTTGCCGTGCGGGCCATCCGCGAGGACGACAGCTGGGGCCGCCATACGACCACCCATCGGCAACTGTTGCCCCTGCCCAGCGGTGCGCTGGTGATCGACACGCCGGGCATGCGAGAGTTGGGTTTATGGGCAGTGGATTCCGGCCTGGAAGAGGTTTTTGCCGATATCGAAGCCTTGGCCGTCTGCTGCCGGTTTGGTGATTGCACACACCAGCGGGAGCCTGGTTGCGCGATTCTGGCCGCCCTGGAAGACGGCACGCTGGAGGCCTCCCGTTATGCTAGCTATAACAAGCTTGCCCGGGAGGCGGCCCGCCATGCCGGTCGGCAGGCTTCTATGCCTGCCTGGCAGCGCAAGCAAAAGGCCCGGCAGTTTCAAAAGGCGGTGGACGCCGCCTTGGATGCCAAGCAGAGGAAGTAGGGGATAAGGGTGGCATAGTCTGCCTCATGTCGATGGAGGTTATTAGAAGGCTAGCAAATGCAAACGAACCTGGTTACAGAGAAATGTGGAAGTTATTAACTTCGCGGCGATTTGATAGATAGGAGTGAGATTAATGACAAGTTTAAATGAATTGATTGAACTATTGGAAAGGCTTGAAGAGAAAAAAATTTACTACAAGCTTGATAAAACGAGAGTTGATACGATTATGATCGAAGTTGCTGTTCCTGGACAAAGATGGGAAGTTGAGTATAATACTTATGGACAACCAGGGAAATGTCAAGTTGAAATTGAAAAATTCGTAAGCAACGGAATAATATATGATGAAAATGAATTAGAAGTGCTCTTTAGAGATTTTTCTGATTGACAAAAGGCGATCCTGCTATCGCTTCACCAACTACACAGGATGCGATGGATTTGAGCAAGTATATACATATGATGCGCATAGTTTACGTGCCAGCATGTTGCAAAAGGGCAACACCAACCGCTTAACGCTGGAAGAGGATGCTGCCGCGCCGGATGTTGACGAGTGGGTGAAGATGAGTTACATTTATGATATTGCGTTGCCTTATGGGCAGATGCTTACTGGCCGCTGAGTTTGAATCGGTACTTGTATGTGTTGAATGATCCGTTGGGATTTGTAGACCCATCGGGCAAGAGTGCCAAACCTTCACTTTTAGATCTACTTGGAACAAGTGCTAGCGACTTAAAGGAGCGACTATTTTTATGAAAAAGCACCTGCCTGCTTTGGTGGTGGCCGCTATGATACTGTTCGTGCCGCTTTTGAACGCCGAGACGCCCGGTGATACCGTCATCCGTTTTCGTGATGCAATCTTTGAGGAGGTGGTAAGAGAAATCATCGATAAACCGGAGGGGGGCATCACGGCAAAAGACGTGGCGGAGATTATCACCCTTGACATATTTGCACATAATATCGCTGATTTATCGGGCATCGAATACTTTGCTGCACTGACAAAACTTGACTGCAGGAGGGTTGAGCTGACAACGCTGGATGTGAGCCGGAATACCGCGCTCATAGAGCTTTACTGTAGCCGCAACAAGCTATCGGAGCTGGACGTGAGCCAAAATTTGTCTCTGAAAATACTGGACTGTGGTGACAATTTGTTGACAGAACTGGATGTGAGCCGGAATCTTGCGTTGGTAGAACTCTCCTGTGACTGGAATGGACTAACGACGCTGGATGTGAGTAATCATACGGAGCTAAAAAATCTTTCCATTTCGGGAAATCCACTGACGACGTGGGACGTGAGCCGGAATACCAAGCTGACCGAGCTCCACTGCTCATCGATGGAGCTGACAATGCTGGACCTTAGCCAGAATCCAGAGTTGGAAGAACTTTATTGCCATAATAATTTGCTGACGACACTGGATTTGAGCCATAATCCCAGATTGGAGGTTCTATACCTCGAGGGAAATCCACTCAAGACGCTAGATGTCAGCCAGAACACCATGCTACGTTCGCTAAACTGCACTGACAACAAATTGATGACGCTGGACGTGAGCCAGAATGCTTCTCTGGCAGGGCTTAGTTGCGAAAACAATCTGTTGACAACGATAGACGTGAGCAATAACACTGCGCTAACGTGGCTTAACTGTAATGGCAATAAACTGACGGCGCTAGATGTAAGCCATAATCCCGCATTAAAAACCCTTATTTGCGACAACAATCAGCTAACGACGCTGGACTTGCGTTCTAACCCTGAGATAACGAATCTTTCCTGCACGAACAACTTTTTTCCGGATCGATCTGCCATCCTAGGGCTGGATGAGAGCAGGCTTAAGTATTTAGTCTTCGACCCGCAAAGGGTGAATAGCGTAGTATTGCCGCCATCCGAGTGGCCTGACGATACGGTGATCCAACCCCCCGATCCAAACTTTGAGGCGGAGGTGAGAAGAATCATTGGCAAACCAAAGGGTGACATTACAGCAGGCGACGTGTCGGGAATTTCTACGCTTAGGGTAGGCAGACTCAACATCACCGATTTAACAGGCATCCAGTACTTCATCGCGCTGGAAGAGCTTTATTGCGAACGGAACCAACTGACCGAGTTGGATCTTAGCCAGAATACCATGCTGAGGGTGCTCAATTGTGAGTGGAACCAACTGACAACGCTGGATGTGAGCCATAATGCTGCTCTAGAAACGCTTTATTGCTATAACAACCAACTGACGATGTTGGATATAAGCAAAAATACCGAGCTGGCAGCGCTACTCGTTTATAATAACCTTCTCCCTGACAAATCCGCCATCATCGGGCTGGATGAGAGTAGGTTTTATCACTTTCTCTTTAGCCTGGAGAACTATAATACATTATGAATCGCCGGTGTTTCCCTTGAGGGGAGGTTGCGCAGGCTGGTGTCGGCGTCGGCGATTTCCAGGGCGGCGCCCAAGGGGTCTTCGATGCTTAGGGTGGCGATCAGGCGTACCAGGGTCATGTCTACCATATCGGTATCCCGGTGGGAAATAAACAGCTGCAGCCATGCCCGTCGGCGATGCCAGTCTTCGTGCAGGGTGTTTGCCCGCGCCTCCGCGCGCTGCCAGTCGCCGTGGGATACAAAGGTGCGCACTTCATCTAGCCCAACCAGCATCACTTCGGATACATGCCCCACATGTATCAGCGAAAAGCTGCCCAACGCCAGCACGGTGAGCAGCGACACCGAGATCACCCAACCCTTGAATCGCATTGTGAATCTCTCCTTACCATGTGACTTGCTCGGGTTGAAGGGCCTGCATCACATGTAGCTTGCCCTGGGGCCCTGCGCCCTGTATCAGCAGCCGCCCTTGGGTATCCAGCGAACAAAAGAACACGTCGTTTGGCCCTCTGTATCCCAGGGGAACGAGCTGCTTGTTGAGCCACGCCAAATCCA
>WQXF01000097.1 GCA_009784985.1 Clostridia bacterium
AGAGTGTGGGAGTTCCAAGAGGGACTAGCACTGGTACAGGAGCCGGATCATCAGTTGTATGGTTACATTAATACAGATGGCGATGTCGTCGTTGAGCCCAAATGGGCGTACGCGTCTAGCTTTAGCGAAGGGATTGCTTCTGTTTTCAATGAGGAAGACCAGAGCTTTTTAATCAATAAGGATGGCGACATTATCTTGAGCACCGAGCGATGGATAGGATCGGTTTCACAGGGGTATGCGATCATCATGGATGTCGAACAGTATACGTACGGGATTATGGACAGAGAAGGCAATGTATTGGTGGAACCGATATGGAGCTCTGACTTTGTTGAGATCAACGAATATGGCCTTATGGACGTATGGAGAGATGGCAGAATAGGTTTTATCAATACAAATGGGGAAATCGTGGTTCCTCTAAAAGGAATGGACGAAAACAGGGTCTTCTTCAGCGAAGGGGTCACTTTTTTGGAGGAAGAAAGAGGGTATTGGAAATGCTATGACCCCCAAGGGAACGTGGTTTTTGATATTTTCTGTGAGTACATAAAGCCATTTTCCGATGGTTTGGCAGCAGTTATAACATATGATAATGATGTCGGCTCGTTGATAGGCTATATCGATCATAGCGGAGCGTATGTTTTACAGCCAAGCACACGCTATACCAGCGTTGGAATACCTAGCTTTTCCGAAGGTTTACTGCGATTTCAAGAGGATGGGAAGTATGGATTCCTAAACGAACGTGGTGAGGTAGCGATTGCGCTCCAATGGGATAAGGTCGATGGATTTATAGATGGATTGGCCTTAGTGTGGTTAAATGATGAGATCGGGTATATCGATACAGAGGGAAATGTTGTTTCTGGAATAAAACTCAAATAATAATACGCGCTTTCTCTCGCGCCATAACGAAGGACAGGAGGACTCGAAGATTGAAAAAAATCACCTCTGTTTTCCTTCTTTTAGTCTTTTGGGGTTTGCTCAACGCGCAGTATGTGTTTAGTATGGATCAGTATGATTATGTTTGGGCCTATGAAAACGGATTGGCACAGTATGAAAAAAATGGAAAACTCGGTCTGTTGGACAGCATGGGCATGCTATACCTATCGCAAGAACAGGTGGACGCTTTGCGTGAAGCGCTGTACTGGTGTGAGATATTTTATAGCTCTGCCAATGTGCAGGAAGCACCTTAGGGCTATAACCTTTCGCATTTTATGTTAGATTGAAGATTTGCAGTTGCATTTAGGCTTGCCCAATGCTAAAATAACCTAAGTAGAGAATCCCCAACAAATCAGGAGGTGTACAAGAATGGCCTATAAAATTACCGATGCTTGTATCAATTGCGGAGCCTGTGAGCCCGAGTGCCCGGTTCAGTCGATTTCCGAAGGTGATACCAAGTACGTAATCGATGCGGATACCTGCATCGACTGTGCTGCATGCGCCGATGTTTGCCCGGTTTCGGCTTGCGAGCAGGTGTAACACAAGGTTTTTATTTCCTTAAGCGCGGATATGAGTGTTCCGCGCTTTTGTGTATAAGATTAGAGAGGGGAGAAATGCTCCATGCCGCTAACGGCTGGTGCCGCGCGCGAAATCATCACCCCCGAAGTGGGAGGCCTTTTATTTGGGTACAATGATCATACGGCCAGCCAGTCCATCCATGATGACCTGACTGTGACGGCCCTGGCCGTCGAATCAGGCGGTGCGGCTTTTTTGTTGCTCAGCGCTACGGTTTGCCTGGTGAACAATGACTTGGCCAACAAGATTCGTGCCAAAGCGGGCGCCGCTGCGGGCATCCCGGCCGGGCATGTGATCCTGAGCGCAACCCACACCCATTCCGGGCCTTGCACCGAAGGTTTCTCTGGGTGGGGTTCCATCGATCAAGGGTATTGCGAAAAAATATTTGTGCCCAAGTGCGTTGCCGCGGCGCAAGGGGCAATGGCCGCCCGCCAACCTGTGAAAGTTGGTGTTGGCATCACAGAATCGAAGGTTGGCATCAACCGGCGGCAGTTGGGCCGGGACAATCGCGTGAGCCTGGGCCAGAATCCTTGGGATATGTACGATTCTACCATGACCGTCGTTGCTTTGCGTGGTACGGATCGCAAACCTCTTGCCAACATCATTCATGTTGGGGCCCATTGCACGGCAGCTGGTATCAATTACGAAATCACCCGGGATTGGGCAGGCGTGATGGCAGACCGGCTGGAAGAGGAATCGGGCGCGATGACCCTGTTTGTAAATGGAACCCTTGGGGATGTAGCGCCCCGTATGGCTAACGGCGGCTCTACCGGCGATATCAAACACGCGATGGAGGTTGGTGGCCTGGCGGGTATCGACGCTGTGCGCGCGTACAAAACCATCCGCACGTATTACGAGGAACCTTTGGCCCTGAATGTCGGCGACATCGAAATTCCCTTTGAGCCTACTGATGCATTAAAATACCGGCAAACTGTTGTTTGCCTTGGTCCGGTGGCACTGGTTCCTTTCCCCTTTGAGGTTTGTTCGGAGATTGGCTTGCGCCTGCGGCATTACAGCCCTTTTGCCCATACGCTATTGCTTAGTTGCACCAACGGCAGCAATTCCTATTTGCCTGCGCAAAGCCAACTGTGCCGGGGCGGGTACGAGGTGGATTCCTTCCGCCGGTTCCACCCAGGCCAATTGCCAGATGATACCGATAGACTGCTAATCGAACGGAATCTTGAACTGCTGGAGAGTATGCTATAATAGGACAAAAGGGGGGGAGAGGCATGCGAAACCGCCGGCGCAGGCGAATGTCCTTGGGTACCGTGCTGCTGCTGGCGCTGACCGTATTGACGCTGGTTGCCACCGCATGGCTTCTGCCCAGATTTATGCGTGGTACAACCGATGCCCACATCAATGCCCAAAGCCTGTTTGGTAACCTTGCCCCATCGATTCAGGAGCCGGACACGCGACAACCCATCGTTGACGAAGAGCACGCTGCTGTTTTGTCCGCCGAAGCGACCATGGATCCTGTTGCGGCGCCCACGCCTTCGCCCATTCGTATGCTGAGCGTTATGGTGGCGGGCAGCGTTACCGTGCCCAGAAATGTACGCCAGTCGGGTTTTGACCGGGATACCGGCGCTTTTACATACGATGCGATTTTTACCGAGGTGCAGGGCCTGCTCTCGGTTGCCGATCTTACGATTTGTACGGTGGAGTCCACTTTTACGGGGCAAGACTATGGTGACTATAACGCCCCCAATGCGATGCTGGATGCGCTAAAATCTGCCGGGTTCAACCTGATATCCCTGGGCAACGAGCGGGCCCTGGATAGCGGCATCGAGGGGCTTCGCACCACCATGACCGTGATGGAATCCAAGGGTTTTAGCATAACCGGCGCGGTCCACCACAGGGAGGATGTGGGGGCGGTTCGCCTGATTCAGGTAGACGGAATCCAGGTGGCCGTCCTGGCGTATAGTTACGGCATCAGCCGCGAGGGCCAGCGGCGCACCCGGGAGGAAGACCGCTTCGCTATCCCGCTGCTGGATCCCAACGTGATCCGGAACGACATTGCCAACGCCCGCAAGGCTGGCGCCGACGTGGTGATCGTGATGCCCCACTGGGGCACGCGCAACAGCACCAAGGTTACGCCCGAGCAAAAGGCATTGGGTGAACAATTGGTGGCCATGGGCGCCGATTTGGTGGTGGGCGCCCATCCCAATGTGGTGCAGCGTGTGGATCGCGTGCAGACGGAAGGGCCCATGGGCAGGCCCCATGAGGCCATCGTGGCCTACTCACTGGGTAGCTTGCTTTCCGATTCACGGGATTTGGCAGGTGCGTCGTCGATGCTGATGCATTTTGATTTTCAGGTGGATACGGCGGCAAAAACCGCAAAGCTGGTGCGTTATGGGTATGTGCCAATTTGGTTGCAACGTGACCGGGTGTCCTCCGGGCATTATGCTTACAGTGTGTTGCGGGCCGATGATGAGAATACGGAAGAAATCGTGGACGCCACCACCCGCAGGCGAATGAACGATGCTGTCATTACCGTGCAGAAAGTATTGGCCGAGGGCGACGAGATGCCCGTCTATTGGCCCTAAACAAGGAGGAAGAATCATGCCGTTTTATGATCTTCATTGCACCGGCTGCAACAATGATTTGAACATTCGGGCGTCCGTGGCCGAAAAAATAGAAAAACGAATCGTTTGCCCGGAGTGCGGCTCAAACCAACTGGAGACTATTTTTTCGCCCGTTAACTTTCATGTAAAACAGAGTGCGCCTGCCGCCTGCCCGAATAGCCATGTTTGTGGGTCTGGATGTCGGCATGGGTAAAAGGGGTTAGGGATTAGGGGATAGAAGTGAAACGGCCAGCTGTTCGTTCTTCTCCTAACCCCTAACCCCTAATCCCTTGCCCAAAGCGGCAAACAACTGACTCAAATTCAACAACACCGTAAGGCTTTGCCCGGCGATCATTGCGTAGGCACAGCCCATCAGCCGGAAGGAAGGCATGGCCGCCCATATCCATGTAAGCGCCAAAGTAAACAGCGCTCCCAGCAGGGAGGCGATAAAAACCTTGCGCTGCAAACCAAGGCCTGCCAGCAGGGAGCTGCACACCTGCTGCACACCAAATACCACCACCAGCGGCGTCAGCGCCCGCAGCAGGGGAAACAGATCGGGCTGGCGGTAGAGCCGCGTGGCAATCAGCGGTGCGGCCCCATACACCACCGCTGCCGACAGCAGAGAGATACCCGCCGCCGCCGGCAGCAAACGCCAAGCAAGGGCGCGCATGGCGGAGCGATCCCGCTTGCGGGATGCCAATGCCGGGGCCGACACCATGGCCAGCGCCCCGGTGAATACCGAGGGCATCAACAGCAGCGGCAGCGCCATGCCCTGGAGCATCCCCAACCGCGCTATGGCTTCGGCTGCGGCCAGCCCGCTGGCACGAAGCCGCAGGGGAATGATGATGGCGCTCAGCGTGCGTACACCGGTATTGAGTATCCGGATGCCCGTAACCGGCAGCGACAGCCGCCATAGCTTTTGTTCCATGGCTGCATCCCGTTTTCGGCTCGCTCCGCGCAATTGTCGCTGCAGCATCCAGGCTACCAACACCACACCTACGGCTTCCCCGATGGCGGTTGCGGCGGCGGGCATGGCGGCCGTCCACGCGATGGTGGCGTTGCGCAGCCCGTACAGTAATGCAGCCGATACCAAAAAGCGCAGGCCCTGCTCCACAATCTCGGATAGGGCTTGGGGCACGGTGGTGCCGATGCCATAACAATAGCCGTTGTAGGCGGCGGATAATCCTAAGATGGGCAGGCAGGGCAAAAAGGCCCACAACGCCGGAAGGGTGCGAGCATCGCCCAATAGCCGCGCGATCCACGGCGAAAATACCAGCAGAAGGGGCAGCATCACCCGGCACACCCGCATTACCAGCCGCCTGGCCGCAAGCAACACCGCCCGGGCGTCTCCTCCCTGGGCTACGGTGCTGGATACTGCCAGTGGCAACCCAGCCGTAACCGGCGTGATCCACAGCATGTGGGCCGAGGAAGCCAGCTCCATCAGGCCTACGGCCTCGGCGCCCATCACCCGCGAGAACCAAATGCGCATCCAAAAGCCCAGGGCGCGCACCGCCACGTTGGATGCGGTGAGCACCGCCGTTTGCTCAAGCAGTGTTTTTTTACCGTTCTTTTTCTTTGGGACATCCGCCACACACATCACCCGTTTACGCTATGCGCGCGGGCGGCGGTTCATGTTTTTGAATGAGGTGCGTATTTTGAGTGGTTTCTCAGTTGCCTTAGTTTTATTGGAACATGGATGGGCTGATATCTGCATTTCTGATGAGATGCAAGAAGAAACTTTTGTTGTTTCTTATATTGGTGAGGATGTGCTATCAAAAATGATTGACACCGCAATCAACTTAGCCAACGGACAGGGTTCAACGATTCATTTTTACTTGGAACCTGAAGAAATACCTTATCAAATCAAGATATGCGACGATATTTCTTTTGAATTGCGGATAATGGATTCAGTATTCGTAGGCTCCATCAAAAGATATATTCGGCAAGTCCTGAGTATGTTTGACACCTATTTGTTGCTGCACAGCGAAAGTGAGTATCACAAACAATGGGGAAACGAATTCCCCAAAACCAAACTTGAGCAATTGCGATCACTTCTGCAACTTTACAAGTAAATCAACTCACGATATACTATCCATAAAAAACGAGGAGGCCCAACATGTTCGATAAATGGGATGCCCGGTTCATGGAAATGATCGAAGTGATCGCCAAGTGGGCGAGTTGTTATCAGCAAGAGCGCAAGATGGGCTGTGTGATCGTAAAGGATAAACGGATCATGACCACCGGCTATAACGGCGCGCCGTCGGGCATCCAAACCTGCGTGGAGCGCGGCGAGTGTTTGCGCAAAAGGATGGGCATTTCATCGGGCACGCGGCAAGAGGTTTGTTACGCCGTGCATGCCGAACAAAACGCCATTGTACAGGCCGCCAAGCTGGGCGTAAGCATCGACGGCGCGACCCTGTACTGCACCCACCAACCTTGCTCTATGTGCGCCAAGATGATTGTGAACGCGGGCGTTTGCCGCGTGGTGTATCAAAATGGGTACCCAGATGAGTTTTCTATGGATTTGTTGCGGGAGGCTGGGGTGCGGGTGGAGCAGTATGATTCCTTAAGTTGAGTGAGGAAGCGGCGTTTTTCGCGAAAAAAGAAGGAAAATAGCCAATTATGACGAACATCTCAAGTGGAAATGCAAAAAAACCAAAAAACCATATCCAAAGTATGACATGTATTGTTTGACAGCGAAAAAGCCATATGATATACTTCTTTTGTTTCATTTTCCGCGTTATACCGGATATGTACTAAGGGATGTTGCTCGTTATTTGCGTTCGTCCTTGTCCGGCCGGTTAACGGGAGTAGGTGGTGAATGATTATACTTAAAACCGACAACGTTTTGTCCTTATCACCCGAGGACACCTTTTTCCTTATCTTCATCGGTTCGTTTCTGGGAATCAATGAAATTTTCGTCCAAAGTCTCCCACTGAT
Organism: Clostridia bacterium; assembly: GCA_009784985.1. Classification (GTDB taxonomy): domain Bacteria; phylum Bacillota; class Clostridia; order Christensenellales; family Aristaeellaceae; genus WQXF01. The sequence continues at coordinate 7,008 of WQXF01000097.1, forward strand.
GGTGCTGATCGTCGTAAACCTTGGATCCATTCTCATTCTTATCAATGATACGAAGGCGCGAGCACCGCAGCGTGATTTCAAAGAACCGAAATACGTCATAAAATTGCTTTTCGCGGCAATGCTACTCATGGGCGTAGTGGGGTTAGCGCTGGGACTTGAATCAGCAGATTTGGGGGAGCACATATGGGCATATCTTTCTTTGTGTTTAGTCTGGATTTTGGGGAGTTTGAGGCGGTTTTGGTACAGGGCACTAAAACTTTTGACACAGGATACTAATTTGAGGCATAGGATGCTAACAGTTAAGAGGCACTCGTACGGTTCAAGGACACGGCAAGCGTCCGGAATCAATACGAAAGAAAGTAAAGACCACCAGTTAAGTGAGGAGAGCTAGAATGAATGAAAAAATAATCAGTGCACTTATCATGAGTTTGGCAATCCTTATTTTTTTTGGAGGGTGGGGGATCGCCGTTTCCCGTTTGGGTGGCAAGAAGGCGGCTGGTTGGGGCCGAAAGTTTATTTGGAAACTGGAAAAATGCGGCACCCGTGAGGAAATAAAACAATATTTCCAAAACTTGGACGCAAGATCGTCGGTAAAGGACATGTTCAAGCACCTTAGCCAGTACATGTGTATGAGCGGGTACGCTGGATGCGGCAAGGGATCCGTTGATAAGCAATTTGAAATGCTATGCGAAACTTTCCTGAACGGTCGGTGGAGGCAAATAGCGAACAAATACAATTATCTGGAAATGGATGAGTAAGATTAATGAAAAACTTTGATGTGGAAAAATTCATAAACCAGCTTCATGAAGATACTCATCTCGCATTTCTATTCGTCGCGGCGGAGAGAAGGCTGTACGAAGACGACAAGGAACACCTGACAGAACGGTGTGATCGCCTTGCTCGTGAATCAGAGAACTTCAGTGAAAGCAAGAAGAGGGAGGAGCTGCTGAAAATCGCTCGTTTTGAACAAAACAATATGTTCCTCAAAATCATCTTGCTCGAATCAAGTGAATTAGGCACGCACGGTTTCACAACAGTGCATGATCGGGGTGCACTTATTCGTTGCCCGAAAAACGATGATCATTTGAAGCAGCATATCATCATCGCCCATGAAATAGGGCACTTGCTGCTGCATACCGAAAGGAATCCTGATGATGGTAGCCGCTTTTTGCGGCAAATAACTAAGGACGAAAAAGAGAAAGAAGCGACGGAGTTCGCGAAGCAAATTCTGCTAAGCAGGTCAGAATACATGAAAAACGCGAACTGTGCCGACAATGAGATATGCTATACGGCGGAACAAATCGACGAGGCAATTAAGAGTATACCAGACATCAATAAAGCCCCCGAGCCGATTTACGGTCTGATTTAACGTATATGCCGATCACGAATGTCCCGCATTTCGGGTGCTGGGCGTCTAGTGATCAACCTGCTGTCCAATTAAACCGGCCTATCCCCACTCAATTTCCCAATCGCCCGCTCCAATGCGTCGCGGCTTTCGCCCCAGGGTTTGTCCCTGTTGCGGTAATCGAATTTTAGCGTAAACCACTCCAGCTCTTGCTCAATGCGGGAGAGGTTTTCTTTTTGCAACGTGGCCAAGGCAGAGAAGAACTCCCGGCGCTTGGAGCCCCGGATTGCCGCATCGGCCATCTCCATCACCAGGGCTGTATCCGGGAGGCAAAGCCCCTTTGAATCGTTGAATAGCTTGCGAAAGTCCAAATCGTTTTGCCATAAATGCACCAGGGTGTAGGCGTAGCGGCGCATGGTGAAATCCAGCCGCTCGCATAAAATGCAATTGCCGACCCGGGCGCGGAGCTTTGTGGCAGGTGAAGTTTCTGTAGAATCTGAAAGCCGACGCAGCCCACTCAGCAAGCTTGGGGCATCGCTCTTTGCCGCTTCGTCCAAGATTTTTTGCGCATCGGCCATCACGTTTTTGAGATAGGTGTGGGTGTTTAGGGCAAGGCCCAGGCGGTTTTTCATGGGCAGCATCATGGCGAAGTGCCGATTGCAAAAACCCCTTTCGTTCACCAACACACGGGTGGCGGGGTCCATCACCGAATCGCCCAAAAAGCCGTCGGCATAGGCGTCTTCGTTGCGGGCCCGCAGGGTACACAATGGGCACTCACTGCCTAATTTGCACGCGTCCCATACCGGGATGGTATCTAGCTGATATCGCATAGCGCCTCCTTGATTAGAAAAGATAGAAGGTGAGATCATGGATTTAGAATGCCTTAAGGTTTTTTCCGCACCCTATTATCAAAACAAAGATGGGATGCACAATCTTTGGCACATTGAGCTTGTCCTTCAATCCGCCCTGCGGCTTGTCCGGCTGGGAAATTACGATGTTGACATCGATAAGTTGACTGCCGCGGCTTACTTCCACGGTTTTGTGGGATCCCACGAAGAGGAGATACGCCGCTGGCTGGCTACCGAAGGATTTTGTGGGGACATCATAGAAGAAATCCTGTGTTTTGCCCGCGAATCCCATGCGACCGCTGTGCCACGCACGTTGGGAGGAAAGATACTGCACGACGCGCACCTGATCAAGGGCGGAAAAGCCTACATGGTCACAAAATGCCTGATCACAGGTTCGTTGCGTGGGCAGACGCTTCCCGAAACCATCGCCTACATTGAAAATCATATCATTGGGCAACGGGCGTGTTATCTTCCGGAATCCAAGCCCCTTTTTGAACAGGCCGTTGGGTTTACCGTGGATTTCGTCGCTGAATTAAAAAGGGGCTTGCTCTAATCACATGGTAACATGGCTCCGCCGCCCGCGCAAGTGCATATGTCCGCCATCCCGCGCATAGGCTTGACCAACACGAGGCGGGAGGGTGCGGCGTTTTATGATGCATTTAAAGCATTCAAAGCAAACAAAACAACCAAGGCAATCGAAATACGCAAGGCAGTCAAAGCAATCAAGATATAGCAAGTCCAGTTCAAGGCTGCGCGCCAAACGATATCCGGCGGGCCGGAGCGGCCAGCGCGCGATGGCCCTGGCCATGTTTGCGCTGGCGCTTTTTGTGCTGACGCGGCTTATATGGCCGGTTGAATCCGAGGGGCCTGGGCAAAGGATTGGCCCGACGCCCCTTGCTCCGGTGACGCCTACCCCGGTAGTCACCGTCGCTCCTACCGTCCGGCCTCCTACGCCGGTACCAACTTTAAATGAAGAACCCCAGCCCGGCTTTGCGCCGCCCGAGTCCCAAGAGGAGCGCAGCCAGTCCATCTTTATTCCTAAGCTGGATTGGTACTTGATCCAGCTGGGCGCATACAGCACCGCCGAGGCTGCTCAGCAGCAGGCACGGGTCTACACCGGGCGCGGCGCTGCTGGATTTATATTGGAAGATGATCGTTTCCGTGTGATCGCCGCCGCCTACCCCACCCAGCAGGATGCCGAAACCATCCGGGCGCGGCTGGGGGAGAGCCAGGGCATCGAAACCTACGTCTATCGCCTGTCCACCGATGAGGTGGAGCTGAACGTCACCGCCGCTGCCGGGCAAATCCAAGCGCTGCAGGATGGTTTTGACGCACTACATGTGGCGCTGATTGAAACCGGTCGCTTGTCTATCGAGCTGGACAAACAACAAATCGATGGAGCGGCGGTGATACTTGGTGCGCAAGATGCCCGCTTGCGTGTACAGGATGCGTCGCGGACGCTGGAAGCCGTGCT
>WQXF01000098.1 GCA_009784985.1 Clostridia bacterium
ACCTGCCTTGCTATATGGAGGGGTACCGCCGTAGCGGTGGAGGGATTCATCCAGGACGAAACACATGCAGGGTAAATACGGAGGCATCGCGCCCTACATCTTTTTCGATTATTTGGCGGGCGCGGCCTACCATAACTTTGCCCCGCTTTTTTTTGCCGAAAAGGGTATGTCCCACGGCCAGGTGGGCCTGCTCACCGGCATGGGGCCTCTAGTGGCGATTGCCCTGCAGCCCCTGTGGGGATATTGGAGCGACAGGAGCGCCAAAAAGAATTGGATTCACCTGTTGTTGCTATGCGGAACGATGGGGGCTCTGTTGCTATACCTTCCTGCCCGCGGCCTGCCCGCCATGCTGGGGGTGGCGGCGCTATTTGGATGTTTTGCGCCCTCCGTGACGCCCTTAGGGGAGACCATTGTGCTCCAACATCTGGGGGAGCAGGGCAAGGGGTTTGGGCCGCTGCGCGTATGGGGAACGGCGGCTTTTGCCGTGGGCGCGTTGGTCACCGGCCTGGTGATGGAAGGCGGGAGAGGCCGATTTCCGTGGGTGGTGACGGGGGCGTATTTATTGACTGCTGGGGCGGCGCTACTGTTGCCGCGTGTACCGGGTGGCCAGCAGCAGGTAAAGGGGCCGGGATGGAAGGCTTTGCTCAATCGGCCCGTGTTGCTCACCCTGCTGGCATTGGTGGCCGTATTGCAGCTGACCCAGGGCCTTTATTTTTCATATTTTGCGCTGCATTTTTCCGTTGATCTTGGCGGAAGCAAAACCCTGCTGGGGGTGGCCGCAGTGGTAGCATCCCTGGCTGAGATACCGTTTTTGTTGTGTGCCGACCGGCTGTTTGACAAATTCGGCGCACGCAAGCTGGTGCTGTGCGCCGGTGCAGTGATGGCTCTGCGTTGGACGCTGCTGGGCATGCTGCGTAACGTGGGCGCGGTGATCGCCAGCCAGGCGCTGAACGGCGCGGGGCTGATTGTGCTCACCTTTTGTGTGGTTAAATACGTACAACATACGGTGCCCGCGGAACTCAAGGGCCGCGGGCAGATGTTGGCGTCTATGATTACCTTTGGGGTTGGGCGCGGGTTGGTGAGCCCGGTGGGGTGGCTGCTGAGCCGGGTATTGCCGGGCATTGGGCTGATATTTTATGTGATGGCGGGGTTGTGTGCGGTGGCGGTGGTGGGGATTGGGGTGCCGTTGTTGCGGATGCAGAAAAAAACGAACGCGTAAAAAAAGGGCTGCCCCGCAAACGGGACAGCCTCCGGGTGAAATCGTCGATCTATTGCGGCAACGGCTGGCCGGAGAAAAGCAAGCGCAAGGTTTCTTCATCGGCAGTTCCGGTGTTGGCCAGGCCATGGGCAACTTGGAACTTCTTTAACGCGGTTGTAATCGATGCGTCGTATTTTCCCGTGGGCGCTGTCTTCAAAAGCCCTAGCTCCGCCAAACGCAGGTGCAAATTGGTGATCTCCTCGGCACTTGATTTGGTCGTGATCGTTTCGTAGGATATCGAGGAGGTGTCCACAATCACGCGCTCGTTGGGATTAAACCACGCGGTATCATCGCTCCAGCGGTTGTACGTGAGCAATGGATTGTCGCCGACCTTCACAACGTTGCACACCCAAGCAAATTGTTCGGAGCCAACATAGAGGGATTTCACTTCAAGGGGATTATCCGATATGAAACCCCGGTCATATTCCACGCCGTCGGCGCTTACGAACTTAAAGTGGTAATCGCTATGATCGATTTTATCCGAAGTGGATTCTAGGGCTTCTATGTGGAACATGACGGCGAACCATTCCTCACCCTTTTTCATCCGGCTGGAGGAGGTGTTGTATCGGCTGAAGGATTTTAGGAGCGCGTTTGCCGGTTCGCCGCGGATGGCTCGCACCATGGTAAGGGCGGTTGTGCTTTCTTCCGAATAAGAATCCAGCTTGAACAAATGGGTTTGCCCGATGATGGCGGGGTTCTGCCGTGTTGCCTCAACCTCCCCTTCCTCATCTTCCGACTGAACGGCCGCCAACCGGAACTCCTTCAGCTTTTCGTCTATGGCAGAACGGACTTCTTGCAATTCGTCGGCGCTTAGGTCGTCTAGGAAGGATAGATCGACGGCCAATGCAGGAACGGAACCAAGGAGCAACAGCAATGTCAGAAAAATACAGGATAGGCGCTTCATAGGTACTTCCTCCTTCGTTTTGATCGTTTATTTTGCGTCGCGGTGTATTGCGACGTCGATCACGGACGACTGTATTGGATGTCTATTCAAACCTCAACCCCGCCTCCGTCTGCTCCGCCCGATAGCGCACCATCAGCGCCTTGATCCGATCCCACGGCTCAAGCAGGTCGGAAAGGGAGCGGTCGTGGTTTAGGGTGGTGATCATATAGGCAATGTATTTCGATAAATCCGCTTCAATAAACCAGGGCGCTTCCCGCAATTGCGGCGTGCGGTAGGTAAGGTTGGTAGACAGCACTTTGGTGATGATGCCCTCTTCATAGGCCCGGTGGAAGGCATCCAGGCCATCGGTAAAAAAGGCGAAGGTGGCGGCGGCGTAGATGCGGTTGGCCTTACGGGCTTTGAGTTCCCGCGCCAAATCCAGCATGGAATCGCCGGTGGAGATCATGTCGTCGGCCACAAACAAGTCCTTGCCCTCTACATCGTCGCCCAGGAATTCGTGCTTGATGATGGGGTTTCGTCCGTTGATGATCTGCGTGTAATCCCGGCGCTTGTAAAACATCCCCAAATCCAGCCCAAGCACCGAGGAATAATAGATGTTGCGATCCAGCGCGCCTTCATCCGGGGAGATGATCATCATGTTCTTCCGGTCGATACGCAGATCTTTTTCGCTGCGCAGCAACGCCTTGAGCAGCTGATACGAGGGCATCACACTCTCAAAGCCGGTGAGGGGCACGGCGTTTTGTACGCGGGGATCGTGGGCGTCAAAGGTGAGTATGTTTTGTACGCCCATCTTTTCTAATTCCTGCAAGGCCAGCGCACAATCCAGGGACTCCCGCCCGGTACGCCGGTGCTGGCGCGATTCATACAGGAACGGCATGATCACATTGATGCGCTTGGCCTTGCCGCCCACGGCGGCGATCACGCGCTTTAGGTCGGCAAAGTGCTCGTCGGGAGAGAGATGAGCTATTTTGCCGTACATATTATATGTTTGATCGTAGGCGCCTACATCCACAATGATGTACAGGTCGTAGCCCCGCACCGATGTTTTGAGCATGCCCTTGCCTTCGCCCGTGCCAAAGCGGGGACAATGCGCGTCCACCAAAAAACTGGATCTGCCTTCACCGGCGTAGGATCGCAGCAACCCGTCGCCGTCGTTGGCGGTTTGCCATCGCATCAGGTATTGGTTGATCCTCCGGCCAATCTCCTCGCAGCCGCGCATGGCAACGATACCGAGGGGCGCAATTGGCTCGGTGGGATACTTTTGTGTGGCGGCGCCGCTGAGCGGGTCTATCATTGGCATTCACCCTTTTCGCTTGATATCTGATCTCATTATACCGTATGTGGCGCGCAAAAGAAATGCCCCAAATTTGCGACTTGACTACTTTTTTGGCGCGAGCGTGCTATAATAATCAAATGGCCCCAAAAGAGCCGATTGAGCCGATAGGGGAGGAACCGATTTGCAACCGCAAAAAACAAAACGAATCGTGATGACGGGCGGAGGAACGGCGGGGCATGTCACCCCCAACCTGGCGCTGATACCGCACCTGCGGGAGGCGGGCTGGGAGATCCACTACATCGGCACAAAAGAGGGCATCGAGCGTGGGCTGGTGGAACCGCTGAAGGGGGTAGAGTACCACGCGGTGCGCTCCGGCAAGCTGCGCCGGTATTTTTCCGTGAAAAATTTGTCCGATCCCTTTCGAGTATTGGCCGGCGCTTGGCAGGCCCAGCGGATTATAGGGGAGATCAAACCTAAGCTGGTGTTTGCCAAGGGTGGCTTTGTGTCGGTGCCGGTGGCGTATGGCGCGTGGCTGCACCGCGTGCCGCTGCTGCTCCACGAGAGCGATATCACCATGGGCCTGGCCAACAAGCTGTGTGCGCCGGTGGCCAAGGTGGTATGCACCACCTTTCCGGAGGCGGCAAAGGCCATGGGCAAAAAGGGCGTGTGCACCGGTACGCCCCTGCGGCCTGAGCTGATGACCGGGCGGCGTGGGGAGGGGCTGGCCCTTTGTGGCTTTTCAACCGATAAGCCGGTGCTTATGATGATAGGGGGCAGCCTGGGCGCAGCTTCGGTAAATGCTGTGTTGCGGGAAGCCCTGCCGTTGATTACCCCACGCTTCCAGGTGCTGCACATATGCGGCAAGGGCAACCTGGATGCCTCACTCAAGGATATGCCCGGTTACCGGCAGTTTGAGTTCTTAAAAGAAGAACTGCCCAACGCTTATGCTGCCGCCGACGTGCTGCTGTCCCGTGCCGGTTCCAATACCCTTAGCGAGATACTTGCCCTGCACAAACCGGCGCTGTTGGTGCCCTATCCGGCCCATGCCAGCCGCGGCGACCAAATCGCCAACGCCCACTCCATGGAGCGGCGCAATTTGTGTGCCGTGCTGCCCCAAGAAAAGCTGACGCCATCAACGCTGGCGCGGGCTATTGACGAGCTATACGAACGCCGTGGCGAATACATCGCCGCCATGGAAACCATCGGCAATGGCGACGGTACGCATGATGTGCTGGCGCAGATTGCGACAGTTGCGGATTTGGAGGAAAAAAACACATGAAAAGGGCAGCACTATGCATCCTGTGCGCGCTGCTATTGATTTCTGGTTTCGCCCAAGCAGGGAATCAAAAGAATCTGCCAGTAACCCTCGATTTTTTTGAATCCCTCACATACGCCACCACGCTAGACGATTTCAAAGAAAAAATCGGAGCGATGGGCGGACGTGTTCAGCGGGATGGACTCGTTTTTGACTTTGCGCTGAACGGCATACCTATTAAACGCATTGACCCGTCATTTCAGCTCAGGGGAGCCGAACTCATCTGCATTATTGTGGAATTCGAGCCTCGGCGCTCTTCTACTTATATGGAACCCGGCCCGAATTACGATGCAGTGCTAGAGATGCTGTACGAGCGGTACGGAATGGACTATGAAGAAATACGTACGGTAACACGCCACAGCAAGGCCTGGACTACCGGCCAAGTGAACGTATGGCTTCATTACGACACGAAACTCCGCGAACGTGCCGCAAGAATCTGGCTAGATTTTATCTATGAGCATCCCCGCTTTCCCTCCGCCGAGTATACATCTCAGACGCTACCAGCCACACCGGCGACATTTGTATTCCCCAACGGCGCAAAGATGGGCATGAACAGGGATCAAGTCAAGGCCCTGCACACAGGCAAACCCCGTACAGACAGGGGCAAGACCTTGGCCTATCAAACAAAACTGTTTGATTTGGACATGGATACGCGTATCACCTATGCGTTTGATCAGCAAGGCAAATTGGCGTTTATCGCCGCATAGTTTACAAAAACCCCCTATGATCCCGCGTGCTACATTCGGGATTTCGGCTCGGCGTCCTCCTATTTTGGCGTATACAAATACTACGGCGCGCCCAGGGAAGAGCAGCCCATGATTTGGGCCGAGGAACACAATTTTGATCCCCGTGACGGATCCAAATGGATCACGGCAGTACAAAGGGGGGGCGCTCGTATACCGCCACACATGGATTATAGGCGAAGTAACGTTGATCCATGAGCTAAAGGGTGAGAAGGGCAGGGTGAGCCACACGCTTATCGCTCATTAGGCCCGATGCTTCTCCACGATATCCCGCACCGCATCGATCACGTATTGTGCATCTTCAAGGGCGAGGGCCGAGTAGAGGGGCAGCGATATTTCCTGGGAAAAGAAGGCCTCGGTGCGGGGGAAGTCGCCCTCTTTATATCCAAAGTGCTGGCGGTAGTAGCTCATCAAATGCACCGGGATGAAGTGCACGCTGGTGGCCACGTTGCGCTCGGCCATCTCCTGTATGAATTGATCGCGGCCGATGCGCAGTGCGCCCGGTGTTAGGCGCAACACATACAGATGTTTGCTGTGGCCGCTGTAGGCTGGGTTGTGCTGCAATCGCACCTCGGGCATTGCAGAGAAGGCAGCATCGTACAGGGCTACGACCTGCATCCGCCGGGCCTGCATGTCGGGCATACGCTTAAGCTGCACCAGCCCCAGCGCGGCCTGGATATCAAACATATTGTACTTAAAGCCGGGCGCTTCCACGTCGTACCACCAGGAGCCGCCCTTGCCGTAGCGGTTCCAGGCGTTAGCGCTCATGCCGTGGCTGCACAACACGCGGGCGCGTGTGGCCAGGGCCTCATTGTCGGTCACCAGCATGCCGCCCTCGCCTGTGGCTAGGTTTTTGGTGGCGTAAAAGCTGAAGGAGGCCGCGCCGGGCACCCCGTGGCCGATGGGCTTGCCCTTGTATTGGGTCTCCACGGCATGGGCGGCGTCTTCCGATACAAACAGGCCGTGCTGATCGGCCAGCCCGTAGATGCGGTCCAGATCGCAGGCCATGCCGGAATAATGTATCGGCACAATGGCCTTGGTGCGTGGCGTGATGGCTCCGGCGATGGCGGCCACGTCGATGCAGGCGGTGTCCGGCTCCACGTCCACAAATACCGGGATTGCGCCCACGTGCAAGATGGTGTTGACCGAAGCGCAGAAGGTGTAGGGGGTGGTGATCACCTCGTCGCCTTCACCTATGCCTGCGGCCACCAGGGCCACATGGAGCGCGGCGGTGCAGCTGTTCATGCCCACGGCATGTTTTGCGCCCACGTACTCGGCAAAGGCCTTTTCGAAAGCGATGGTGCGCGGCCCCTTGGCCCACCAGCCCGAGCGTACGGCATCGGCGATTTCGTCTAGTTCTTGCTGGCTGATGTCGGGGGGGCAGAAGGGGAGGAAGTCTTGGCGGAGTGTGAAGTTTGGCATGGCGGGGGTTCCTTTCTGTTATTGAGAGTATTGTACAATTTGGCAGTTTGTCATATCTACTTGTGAATTTAGCTTACAGAATGTTCCCATCCATGTCAACATGTCCTTTCAATCGGCTCATCATTTCGACAAAATATGCTATAATGCACACGCGGCCCGAAAAGGCCGCCAGGGCAGAGGCTTTTCCTCCTAATCTGCGAAGAAAGGAGGTGGGGTCTATGATAGTTACGTCGGTGCTTTCGGTTATCGTTGCCGTTGTAATACTATTTCATACGCTGCGCGATATCGAAGCTAAAGCGAAAAAATCCGCTTGTGACAACTTTGACAAGACTCACAAGCGGTAACGCTTAGGCTTTAGTAACCGAAAAGCCTCTGCCCCGTTATTCTAGCATATCAAAGACCCGCTTGTCAATTTTGCATAAGAAAATCAACATATTCCTCCAAACACCAATCATTTCGTTTCATCACCGTGGCCGCCTCCACCCCCACATAGCGGTAGTGCCAAGCCTCGGCCAAAAAGCCGGTGATTTCTTCTTTGTGCGCCTGGTAGCGAAAAATAAAGCCGAACCGATAGCTGTTTTCCGCCAGCCATTGGGCTTGTTTTGTGCCTGCAAAAGAGACGCCGGGCACGGTGATGTCAAAAGCCAGGCCGGTATGGTGCTCGCTGGCGCCGGGTGGGGCCACGGTTTTTAGGGCGGCAGTGCGCGCCCTGTCTCGGGATAGGTTGTTGGAGCGCATCAGCTCGGACACCTTATCATCCAACAGCCTTTGTTGGTAGCGCAGGCTGCGGTAACCGGCGCTGATCTGCCAGTTACCGATGCCGTCGTCCATGGCGGCGCGTAACATCACAATCAGCGCATCCACTGCGGCCGCATTGCCTTCGATATCCCGCCCCTTGATTGACACCACATTGCCGGGGCATATGTCGATCAACCGCACCAGGTTGGTTGGTACATAATTGTTGGGCAGCAGATTCTGTTTGTTGACCAGCAAGGGGATGGAGGGAGTTGGAGCGGGCGAAGGCGTTGGGATCGGCGTGGGGGTGGGAGTTGGTGTTGGCGCCGGAGTCGGTGCGGGAGGCGCTGTAATAGGAAGGGCAGTGGGCGCGCTTACGGGTACGGGCCTCACCGTGTCCTGTGCCCAGGGGAAGCCGTACACCAACAAAAAGCAGCCCACCATCACCCCACCGGTGAGCGCCATGGCCACTGCCAGCCGCGTGAGCGGATTCGAGCGGCGGGCGGGGGGCGGCGGCTGCCGGTATCCGGTGCGGGTCGGCTCATAACGCCTGGGCGGACGTTGATCCATCACTGCCACTGCAACCTTTCTTGTACTTGCCGATTGGATTCTTCTCGGTAAACGGCCACCTCCTCTGGGGTGGGGGGCACAAAATCGCGCATAAAGCCGCGGATGACCTCGTTGTTGGCCAGCACCTCTTCCGCGCTAAACACCTCGTACTCCCCGCGCCCTATGGCCTCTATGATCTCTGTATTGATGTCGCCATGGTAGTGGGTAAAGTCCGTATAGCGCTCGTAGTCGGTGGCCCAATCCTCGTTGACGTGAAAGTCGAACAGCCGCACGTTGGGGTAGGGGAGCAACACGCGGGCAAATTCCGCCCGTCCATATAGAACCCGGTCTTCCTGCCCGAACAGGTAGGTGTTATACCATTGCAGGGTGCTGTAAGGCGTGTAGATGATGATAAATTCGGTATCGGGATACCCTTCGATGTAGGGGAGCAGGTGCTGCTGCAAATTCTGTTCCACATAGGGCATGATGCGCTCGATTGGCATGGGCGGAGTTTTCGCTCTGTTCCATTGGCGGTAAGATCCGAATACCCGTGCCTTGCCGTACATCACGGCTTCGGTCCAGTTGTACAGCATGTCCAGGTCTAACTCTTCCGGCCTGCCCAGGGCATACCGGTTGTACTCGTACAGCTCCGGAAGGCGGGCGAGCACATCCAGATTGAACCAATAGTAGATGTCGGTAAAGGGATTGCCGTCGTACAAATACTGGGGCAGGGAATTCAGGGCGGTGTTGGGGCTGTCGGTATAGTTTACGTCGTCTATGTGGATCAAAACCCGCTTTAGTTCGCGGCTACCCAAGGCGTTGCCCATGGCAAGGCCCAGCTCGGAAAGGGAGGCGCCCCGAAACGGGAGTTGCAGCGCCGTGCCGCCCAATACCCTTTCTAAATCGGAAGTGCGGGTGTTTTCAGTCATGGAGGAGCCTAAGGAGAGAGTATCGTACGTATAGTTGCGCGCCATGCCCACATTGATGTAACGCTGTAGCGAACGATCAACCAAAGGAGTATAAAACGAGGCCTTGCGATAGTGCTGAAAGGGATCCACCACGATTACCAGCGCGGCCACCAAGCCGAGCATCACCAATAGGCCGAATAGTGTGCCTAGAGCCCACCGGCGGAGGGCGAATTTGCTTGCATTAGGTTGCTGCTCAGAATGCTGCTGATCCATCATGGGCTATCCTCCTTGGCGTATGGAGAAGTTCTCGGCTATTTCTTCTAACATATCTATGGAATCATATATATCGAATAGGTCATGCACCAAAAAGTCGCCGTTGGCCAGCGCGTCCACGATCCATGCGTTCACAGCCGGGCTATAATGGGAATAATCCTTGTATAGGCCAAAGTCTTCGATCCAGTCCAGGTTGGCGGTAAAGTCGTGGAGGCGTGCGTTGGGGTAGGGCAGCAGCAGTTCGGCCAGCTGCTCCATGGTGTGCAATACCGCATCCAGATGGCCTCTATGGTGCATGATGGGCCACTCAAGGGCGCTATAGGGCGGAAAGAAAAAGATAAACTCGGTATCCGGGTGCTCTTCTAAAAAGGGGCGCACGTAACGGTCGAAATTGGCGTTTGCATGATCGGCGAAGGCGTCGTATGCCAGCATCTCTTGGGCGGGCTGCGTAAAATCATAGGAGCCGAGCACGTCCTTTTCGCCATAGCGGATGTTCTCTTCCAGGCCCCAGGCATAGATCGTATCGGCGGTCACAGGCTCCGGTTCCTCGCCGGTCAACTGGCGGTGCAGCAGCCCCGGAATGTGGCGCAACAATACGTCGCCGTTGAGCAGGTAGGCCACGCGGTTAAAGGGGTTGTTGTCGTACAGGTACAGAGGCATCTCAAAACTAGAAAATTTGGGATCCCGCACAAAAGAATACATGTCCATGCCGTAAAACACATGGGTCAGCGGCCGGGTATCAAAAGCGATCTGGAGCACCTTTGCGTGATTGCCGGCCATGCCGCCCTGGAAGGGCAGCTTGACGCAGCGGGTGCCAAAACGTTCATCTACTTGGGAAACCAGGGTGTTTTCTACCATGGAGGTACCCAAAAACACCGCGTCGTAGTCGGAGTGCCTAGCCAGGCCCGGGTTGTAATATGCTTGCTCACCGTTGCTGTAAAGTGGCGTAAACCAGCTGGCAAGGCGGTAGACCTGATACGGATCGGCCAGATATACCGTAAAAGCGCAGCAGGCCAGTAGCAACGCAAAGGCGATCAATACTCCGCGCATCCATTTCTTTGGTTGATCCATCGTCTCGCCTCCCCTCAGTCAAGATTAAAAGTTGTAATATAGGAACACGCTTACGCCGGACAACGATAGGATACAAATCAGCAGCAACGCCACGGTGAA
>WQXF01000099.1 GCA_009784985.1 Clostridia bacterium
AGCCATCGCTTCGATATACACGATACCAAAACCCTCGGGGGAGCTGGGCATCACAAACAGATCGCTCTCCCCCATAAGCGCCAGCGCCTCCTTGTGGGGGATGGCCCCGGTGAGGGTCACCCGGCCTTGCAAGCCACGTTCAGCAATTTGGGCTTCTAACGAGGCCCGCTCCGGCCCCTCGCCTAAAATAGTGAGCGTGGCATCCGGGTAGGCATCGGCCAGCGCAGCAAAGGCTTGGAGGGTGGCATGGATGCGTTTGCTGGGCTTCAGCGCGCCGCCGGTGATGATGGCACGCCGCCGGTTGTTTCTTTGGGCCGGGATCAACGACAGATCCACGCCGTTGTGTACCACCTCTACGGTCTCACGGCGATAAGGAGCCACACGCCCGGCCAACATGCCAGATACGGCCATCAGCACCGAAACTTTGTTGGCGATGGTTTGATTGCGGGGCCAAGGTTTCTGTCCGGGGCGGAAATAACGCAATACATCGGTGCCGTGTACGGTAAGCGCCGTGGGGATGCCCAGGGCCTTGCCGATGATCAGCCCGGCGTGCCCCTCGATGGGCAGCATGTGGGCATGGAGGATGTCAAAGGGTTTTTGTTTATGCAACGCCTTGGCAACGGGCAAAACTGCTTGAGCCAGCAGGCGACCGCCCAACAACCGCTGGCCGGGATCGCCCAAGGTGAGATAACGGGGATACCACGCCGGGATGCCGTCCACCTCGGCTTGGCCGGGCGTGGCATGGAGAACAGCATAAGCGGCAGGGCGCAACAGGCGCTGGCCGGGCAACACGCCCACCGGCGCAATTACGGCCACATCATGCCCCAGATCACGGAGGGCCCGTGCCTGTTCGTGGACAAAAAAGCTGTAGGGGCTGTTGTCGATCAGCCGGTGGATGAGGATCAGGATACGGAGGGGGTTGCCTGTCATGCACGCACCTCCTCTTGAACAGTGTGATACAACGCTGCCATACGGCTAACGATTTTATCTGATTGAAGGGTCGCCGCCAGCTCGATGCACCGGGCGCTGCGCTCCCCGTACTGATACAGGGCGTCCAGGGCGGCACGGGCAATGCCAGCCGGATCATTGGGTTCCACGGCGAACCCCGCCTCGCCCTCGGCAAACTGGCCGTCAAAACCCTGGCCACGGGTATACAGCACGGGCAGGCCCCGGCTCATGGCTTCTACATATACCATGCCAAAGGTCTCGGCCTTGGAGGGCAGCAAAAACAGGTGGCAGCCATCGTAAAAATCGCACATTGCCTGCACACCCTGCAACCGGCCCACCAGCGTCACCATCGGATGGGCGCGCAGCGCTCCTTCGAGGGGGCCGGAACCAGCCATCCGCAACGACACAACAAAATCATGGGGCATTTCTTGCAGTGCCAGCACCCCATCGGCGGCAAGCAGGGGCTGCTTCCGTTTTTCCAGGCTTCCTGCAAAAGCGATCACCAAGGGCTGGTCTGGCTCCCAGGAACGAGGCGCCGCGCCCTGAAACCACTCCGGGTCAATGCCGTTGGGGATCACCACGCTCTTGGCCTGGAATTCATCACGTAGCGAGGCGGGCACATAACGCTCCAGCAACCGCTGCCTGTAGGCCGGAGACAGAAACACCACCCGCCGGGCAGCTTTTAGTATCCGCAACGCGTGCCCCCTCAGGTGCGGCATGTAACGATAGAAGTATTCCAGATCCGTAAAGCGCACGCTCACCACAAAGGGGATCCCGTATCGTTTGTGGAGCCGGTAGGCGATGCCGCCATCGGTAAACAAGGTGTGGGCGTGAATCAAGCCCGTATCCGCCAAACCAAAAGAGCGCACTACGTCCGGGGCGGCACGGCGCGCTTTGGTGTAGTAAAACAACGTATCCCACGGGCGCACGATCCGGCTGTATTGCACCGGATACAGCCCGTCCTGCGGCAAATTTCGCCCCATGCGGGAGGCCCGCTTTTCCGGCACGTACACCCGCTGATCCACCCCGGCTTGGGCCAGTTCAGAAAACAGCCGCACAAACACATCGGTGGTGCTGTAATTGCAGCAAATATGCAAGAGCGTCACGGCGAGGCCCCCTTTTTGCTTGCACGCGCAAGGCGCGGGAGGCGGCACAACCCCGATAGAGAACCCACACCATAGGCAAAATGAAAAGCGGGATAAATCAGCGGCAGCACGGCCAGATACTTCCAGCCCTGCTTCTCCGCTACGGTGTACGAGTAAAAAGCATCCAACGCAAAGTAAGCGCCCCACATCAATCCCGCCAAACTGCCAAAGAAAGAAACACCCGTGGCCAGCCACAGCAGGGGCAACCCTATGGTGGCCAGCACAAAGGCCAGGGGCGCAAAGTGGCGCAGCCCCATGGAGCCGGGACACAAGTACATGGTCACCACGTTCCAGTGGCCATTTTGGTATCCGTTGCGCATCAGGGCGGGCAACGATTTGCGGCAGTAGTAGGTGCAGCGGATGTTTTCGTTCATGTAAATCTTGCCGCCATTTTTGCGGATGCGGTAATTCAGCTCATTGTCCTGATTGCGGGTAAGGCGCTCGTCGTACAGGCCGATGCGATCAAACAGGTCGCGCCGGAACGCACCAAAGGGTACGGTGTCCACATAACCGCTGTGAGGGGTAAGCCGGAACCGGGCGTTGCCCACCCCAAACACCGTGGCGAGCGCCCCGGCAATGGCCTGGCCTATATAACCTTTTCCCTTGGTGATCCACATGCCGCCTGCGTTATCACAGGGTACGGTACGCAGCGTATGGATAGACAGGGACACATAGTCGGGCGCGTATTCGGAGTGGGCGTCCAGGCGCACAATATACTCGCCAACAGCGGCTCGGATGCCGATGTTCATGGCGTAGGGCACGGTGCGCCGGGCATTATTGAGTATGCGTATTTGCGGGGTGGTTTGGGCGGCTTCTTTTAAGATATCCACGGTGCGGTCGGTGGAGCAGCCGTCTACGAACAAGATTTCCATGCACTCCAGGGGGTAGTCTTGTTGCAGGATCGAGCGCAAACAGTCCGCGATATACGCTTCCTCGTTTCGCAGCGGGATCACCAACGAGATGAAGGGCAAAAGCTCCTGTTGCAAGCGCTCACTTCCTTATTGAAATCTGCTTTATTATAGCATACAATCTGAGTACGTGCCAGTTCAAAGGAGGCTTCACCCCATGCACAAAGTCGAAGTTTGGGCCCATAGAGGCGCATCGGGCTATGCGCCGGAGAACACCATGGAGGCCTTTGCCCTGGCCATTTCGCAAGGCGCCGACGGCATCGAGCTGGATGTGCACTTGAGTGCCGACGGCCATGTGGTGGTGATTCACGACGAAACCGTGGATCACGTATCCGACGGTTTTGGCCGCGTCATCGATCTAACCCTGGCGGCCCTCAAAACACTCAACGTGCACAAACTCAAGCCGCGTTACGCAAATATATGCCGCATCCCCACACTGGAGGAGGTGCTGCGGTTGGTGACGCCTACGGGTTTGGCCCTGAATATCGAGCTCAAGAACAATGTGGAGCCCTATCCAGGGCTGGAAGAGAAATGCGTGGAGTTGGTGAAGCATGCCGGTATGAGCGGGCGGGTATGGTTTTCTTCGTTTAACCACCAAAGCCTGGGGCGGCTCAAAGCCATTGACTCTTCGTTGCGTTGCGGCGCACTGTACGGCAAAGCGCCGCCGGACATCCTCGCCAGCGCTCGTTCACTAGGCATCGAAGCGCTGCATCCCCATCATGGCACGTTACGCAACGGGGAGGCCCTTGTGGCGGCTTGCCATGCCGATGGATTGCGCGTGCACGCCTGGACGGTCAACAACCCCCGTACGGTTCGCACAATGGCCCGCAGCCATGTGGATGCGGTGATTACAGATTATCCGGATAAGGCGCTGAAGGCGCTAGGCAGAGGCTAATTATTTCGAAAAAGCAAAGAAAAAGAATAAAATGTTTCTAAATTGTTAAAATTCATATTGACAAGTTTGCAAATCTGTAATAAAATAAGCATACAAACCCCGACCCAGGGGATCAAGCGAGGGATTCGTATGCAACAAAGATCGCCAGCAAAGTATTTCATCAAGTCCAAAATAGCTGCCGCACTGCTTGTGTGCGCGTTTTTCTGCGCCCTTCCCCTGATCGCGGGCGGAACCGGTGAAATCTTAACCGCCAATACCTCCTTGAACCTGCGCAGCGGGCCGGGCACCAGGCACACATCCCTTCTTGTGCTAAAATCCGGCGCCGAGATGACAAAAACCGGCTCCTCCGGCGACTGGTACCGGGTAACCTACGGCAAAAGGACTGGCTTTGTGCGCAAAAACCTGGTAACGGCAAAAGGCGCTTCAACGGCCCCAGAAGCACCAACAGCCCCAGCGGCTTCCGTTGCTAGCGATGCCACCAAACCTGCCGTGTACCGGACGCTCCGAGAGGGCATGACCGGCGAGGATGTGCGCCTGCTGCAAGAAGCATTAAGCAATGCCGGTTTTATGGATACAAAACCCGACGGCAGATTTGGCCCGGCCACCAAAAAGGCTGTAACAGATTATCAAAGGGCCAACAAACTCAAGGCCGACGGCATTGCGGGTGAAGCGACGCAGCGTAAGCTGCTGGGGGATCCCGCTGCCCCTAACACCGGAACCCCGGCGGCAAATGCATCGGCCGCTAATACACCCCTGGTATTCGCCGAACCCGCTCCCGGCAGCGCGTTACGCCTGGGCAACAAGGGCGAAACGGTGCGCACGCTGCAAACCCAATTGCAAACCCTGGGCTACCTGAGCGGCAGGGTAGATGGGAGCTTTGGCCAAGCTACCGAGCAGGCCGTGATGGCCTTCCAGCGCGCTAGCAAGCTTAAAGCCGACGGCGTGGCCGGTAACGCCACACAAAACGCAATAAGCGCCGCGCTGGCCAAACGGAATGGGCCCGTTAGCGTGCCCACCGCCGCCGATGCCAGCACCAACGCAGTGCTGAAAGAGGGCAGCAAAAACGATACCGTGAAACAGATGCAAACCGTGCTAAAGAATCTGGGCTACTTTGGCGGCACGGTCACCGGCAACTTTGGGCCCCTTACCGCCGAGGCGGTAAAGGCCTTCCAAAAAAACAACAGCCTCAAGGCCGATGGCATCGCCGGGCCGGCCACACTTACCAAAGTATTTAGCGGATCGGCCGTGGCCAATAACAAAAGCGGCTCAAGCTCCTCGGTATCCGCGGCGGGCAGCGGCCCCCGCGCCTCGAATGTGCAGCACATCGGCGCATCCACCATCCGCTCGCGATACAAAAGCGGAACCGTGGTCACCATCTATTGCTTCCGCACCCAACTTACCTGGAAGTGCCGCTTTTACAGCGTGGGTGTCCACGCTGATTCCGAGCCCCTTACCAAAACCGATACGGACACCATGTTCAAAGCCTTTGGCAACAAGAACACCTGGACACCCAAGGCGGTATGGGTCACCATGCCCGACGGAAAAACCTACATTGCCTCCATGCACAATATGGGACATCTATCCGGCAGCATCAAAGACAACGGCTTTAACGGCCACCTGTGCATCCACTTCCCACGCACCATGGCCGATGCGCAAAGGACCGGCCCCTACGCCGTAACGCATCAGCAGGAGATCATCCGGGGTTGGGCGGAAACGCAAGCCATGGCCGGGCGGTAAAAACAGAATAACCGAACGATAAACTCAAGCGGACGCACCAGCACAAGCGCCCGCTTTTTTGTGCCCCTTCTTTTTTTAGCAAGATTTAATGTTAAAGCGCTGTTTTTTAATAGCGCTTTCTGTCGAAATATCGTATACTGATATACAAACAACGGATGGAAACTCACGCAAACTCATAAAGGAGGTTTCTTTTTATGGAACAACAACCGCAGCTACAGCCACAATCTGAAATGCAGCCTGGAAAACATCGCCGCAAGAAGCGCCGTTTTATGCGCCTGGTACGCGGATACCTGATGATCGTGGGCGCCGGTACAACGGTTTATGCACTGGCGAGGTTTATTGTTGTGCTGCTGGTGGAAGCTCAAAGCTGGAGGCCATTGTGGCCTTGATACTGAAGAGGAAAGGCCGGAAGGAGGCTGTGACCGCCGATGTGGAGATTCATTAAGCGCTTATTTGGTATGGCTTTGCTGGTATCCATCGCGTTTTTGGCCATCACCTTTGGCCCCCATTTGCTTGCCCGTTTTGTGATGGCCAACAACACCCAGTGGATCAGCGAGCGATTTTCGGAAGAGTTGAGGGTTCAAAACGAGCTGTTGGTGCTGGAAACCACCATCACCGGCAATGAAACCGCGCGCCTGGAGGCTTGGCTGGTGGGCACGGTGCAAGAGGTGCACATCCCCTATTCGTACTCCATCAGTTTTTCCGTGGATCTAAGCCAGAGTGTGGTGCAGAGCGCGGGTAACAATACCATTGAGGTGATCCTGCCGCCTCCCCGGGCGGTATTCTCCAAATTGTTGGTAGACGAACCCAACGTAAAAAGAAAAGACTGGCTGTACCCTCTTACGCCGGAGCGATACGCTGATATCAAGACCGAAATAGAGCAACGGCTGTATGATGAATGCGCCGTGAATCCCGTTTTCTTAGAAAGCGCGCGGGCTACGGCTGTTGAAAAAATGGAAGCGTTATTCTTCTCTTTTTCTGAGACCGCGGAGGCAAGCATCACCAAGGACATCCTGGTCATCGTGGGTGATTCCACCGCCTATGCTCCGCCCTTGGGCGATCCTGCGGGATAGTAAAAAATATATGATCAACGGGCGCAGAACATATGCGTCCGTTTTTTTGTGCCTTTACTTATCAATACCGGCATGAAACCCACCCTCCACGCATATGCTGTGATACCAGATATTTGTGGACAGGTGGAGAGATATTGATGATCAAGGATCAAGCCGAGGAGCGGCGCGTTCCCCCCTCCCGGCCCCATGCCATTACCCTGGAAAACCGCCAACGGGCGGGGATTACCGGCGTGTCCGACGTATTGAGCTTTAACGAGCAAGAGGTGGTGCTGGTAACCGAAGGCGGCGACATCACCCTGCTGGGCGAAGGTCTGCACATCGCGCGCCTCAGCCTAGACGATGGCCAGCTGGTGGTGGAGGGCGACATTGCCGGTATCGAGTACGGCGCACAGCCCCAACTGCGCCGGGGCGGCGGGCTCCTGGCAAAGATCTTTCGCTAGGGCGTGTGGATATGATGTTTGAAACCGTGGGCCAGGCCGGTGTGTTTTTGGCGATGGTATACGCGGGGTTGATCGTAGGCCTGCTGTACGACGGGGCGCGCCTGGCGCGCCGCCTGCTGTCGGCGGGCGCGGTGATTACCGGGATTGTGGACTTGTTCTTTTGGCTGGCGGCGGGGGCGGTGGTGTCGGTGGCGCTGGCCCTTCGTGGCGAAGATTCGGTGCGCCTGTACGCATTAGGCGGCTGCGCGACGGGTGTGGCGCTGTACTTGCTGGGCATCAGCCGGGTATTGCGCGGGGTGGGACAGGCCATCGCCAGTGCGTATAGGCAACAAGAAAAAAAGCAGCAAAAAAAGGCCGCCGCAAAAGAGAAAAAATCTACCTCAAGTTTTTCTTAATGCCGGAAAAAGGAGGAAAAATGCGCCGTGTATAGAATATTGACTAGGAATCCGTATGAGGGAAGGTGGGCCGGCATGCCCAAACCTGGGAAACGCGTGGAATTTCAGCTCCGCTTTTGGTTTATATGCGCGGGGCTTATGTTGGTTATTTTTATTCCCATATTCCGGGGGCAAAACATGCAGGCCCTGCAGCAGCAGGAGCAGTTGATCCAGCTTCAAGAAGAAGCGTATACAGAAGCCCTGCGCGGCGATAGGCTCCGGGAGCAGATCCGCACGGCGGAAACCGCGGTTTTTCGGGAGCGTGAGGCCCGCCGCCGTTACGGTTATGTGCGGCCGGGTGTGATCCGTTTTGTGGCAGAGGAGGCTTCGCTGAATTACGCTGACTCTCCCATTGGCCCCGAAGAAGAATTGGATAAAGACTGGGCCAACTTTGGAAACTGACCGTATGCGGGTAGCAGTGATCGGCATCGGATCCAACTCGGTGCGCCTGTTGGTGGCCGATTGTGGGCGAAAGGATTATCAAGCTGTACTGCGGGACCGGCGGGGCACCCGGCTCTTTGCGGGGTTAATCAACGGAGCGCTGAGTTTGGAAAGCATGGAGGCTTCCTGCACAGCGGCCTGTGATATGGCGCTCCAAGCCCAAACGCTGGGCGCTAATCAAATATATGCCTTTGCCACCAGCGCGGCCCGGGATGCCACCAATAGCGAAGTCTTTTGCCACATGCTGCGGGAGCGGGCGCAGTTGGAATTACACATTTGCACCGGCGAAGAAGAGGCACGGTTTTCTTATTACGGCGTGGCCCGGCCCGGCCTATGCGGCATGATAGACATTGGAGGCGGCTCAACGGAATGTACCATCGGCAACGATGGGGTTCCGCTGGCCGCCGTTAGTTTGCAAATGGGCGCGGTGCGCCTGTTTCGGGCAATAGACGTTAACAACGCCGATGACTTGCCTGGGGCCATCAACCATGCCGAAGGAGCGCTGGCTCCCGGCCTGGCAACAGTGGCCAACCTGCCCCGGCCAACGCTATGGATCGGCGTAGGCGGCACCCTCACCAACTTGGCCGCCATGGACAAACAGCTGCAAACCTTTGACCGCTCACTAGTCGAAGGACATACACTAAACGAGGAGCGGGTATGGTACTGGGCGAAAACGCTGGCCGATATGCCGGTGGAGGCTCGGCTCACTTTGCCCGGCTTGCAGCCCCAGCGGGCCGACATCATGGCCCATGGTATCGCCATATTGCTGGCTTGTTTTGGTTTGTTTGGCTTTGATTCTATTACCGTAAGCGATCAGGGCAATCTGGATGGGTATTTGCGCGCAAAACTGGCATTATCATAAGTTGGAGATGAAAAAAATGATCGAAACCAATCTTTTGCTTATTGTCGCATTGATTCTTTTGTCCACAAAAGCCCTTGCCGTTTTTATGAAGCGGTTCCACTTGCCCCAGGTCATCGGGCCACTGATAGCCGGTATTTTGTTGGGACCGGCTGTTTTCGGTTTGGTCAAACCCAATGAAACAATTTCCGTAATCGCTGAGTTTGGCGTGATACTCCTTCTGTTCACCGCGGGGATGGAAACAGATTTTAGGCAGCTTCGCAGTTCGTTAAAGTCCTCATTGTTGATTTCGGCCCTTGGCATCGTGGCGGCGTTGGGCGGTGGGTTTGCCATCGCGTTTTTGTTCGGAAAACCATCGTTCGAGAGCTTTATTATCGGTGTTGTGATCGCCGCCATGTCCACAAGCATTACCGTAGAGGCTCTCTCTGAAATGGGAAAGCTCAAAACAAAAGTTGGAACCGCTCTGATGGGTGCGTCGCTGTTTGACGATATTATCGTGATTGTCCTACTCGCGGTCACCATGAGCATGGGCGCCGGTGGTTTTTCTATCGGATCTATCGCTTTGATTTTGATAAAAATAGCCGCTTTTTTCGCCTTCGCCATTGGGGTGGGATTTTGCATCCATAAGTTATTTAATTACTCCTACAATAGATTCGGTGACAAACGAAGGCTTACGGTCTTTGCCATTGCCTATTGTTTTCTGATGGCTTATCTTGCCGAACGGATTGGCTTGGCCGACATCACCGGGGCATACATCGCCGGCATCGCCTTTTGCAGCACACGATGCGCTGAATCCATTGAAACAAAAACACATGGGCTTTCCTATCTGTTTTTTACCCCTATGTTCCTTGCCAACATAGGGATCCATACCTCCTTTGCTGGCATGACCGGCAGTTTGGTGCTTTTTACGGCGTTACTTGTTGCCGTTGCCATACTCTCAAAGCTGATTGGCTGCGGCTTGGGCGCAAAACTCTCTAAATTTTCAAACCGGGAAAGCGTACAAATCGGCGCCGGGATGATCGCCCGGGGCGAGGTATCGTTTATCGTTGCCGCAAAGGGTATAGCGGCGGGTTACATAAGCTCGCTAATCTATCCCAGCGTGATTGTTGTGGTGTTGGTTACCGTGCTGATTACGCCCCTATTGCTCAAAATAGCATTTGCTGATAAACAAAAAATCCCCTAACGTCACCTATTGCTTGTGACTTTGCGTTATATGGTATCGTAACCCTCGAAGGGAGGTTTTTATGTCAAATTACACGACCGGGGACATGGCGAAATTGTGCAATGTATCGGTGCGGACGGTGCAATTCTATGATACGAAGGGCATCTTGCATCCGTCTGACTTAACCGAAGGCGGCAGGCGGCTCTACAACGGCGATGATTTGCGTAATTTTCAACTTATTTGTACGCTAAAGGCAATCGGGCTCTCGTTAAACGCCATCAAGAGCGTGTTGGAAAGCGAATTGTCGGGAAAAATCCTCACAATATTGCTTGACGAGCAAGAGAAAATCCTTGCAGGCGAGATTGACGAGCGGCAGAAGCAGCTGGAAATGATCAATATCATCAA
>WQXF01000100.1 GCA_009784985.1 Clostridia bacterium
ATCTTCATGTGCTCGTAAGCGGCGGGCAAACAAGTCCGGCCCCTGGGCGTGCGCATGATAAAACCAAGCTGCAGCAAGTAAGGCTCGTACACATCCTCAATGGTCACGGCATCCTCGCCAGTAGTCGCGGCCAATGTGTCCAGCCCCACAGGACCGCCGCCGAATTTCGTCATCATGGCGGTGAGCACCGCCCGGTCGATCCGATCAAGCCCCAGGGGATCCACATCCAGCATGTCCAGGGCGTCTCGGGCTACCTCAAAGGTGATGCGTCCTTCGGCCCGCACCTGGGCATAGTCCCGCACACGTTTGAGCATACGGTTTACGATGCGGGGCGTGCCCCTGGAGCGGCGGGCGATCTCGCGGATGCCCTCGGGATCGTGGGCGATGCGCAGCACATCCGCCGAGTTGCTTGCGATTTGGGCCAGCTCCTCCACCGAGTACAGCTCCAAACGAAACAAGATGCCGAACCGGTCGCGCAGGGGCGCAGAAAGCTGGCCTGCGCGGGTGGTGGCCCCCACCAGGGTAAACTTGGGCAAATCAAGGCGGATCGAACGGGCGCTGGGCCCCTTGCCGATCATGATGTCCAAGGCGTAATCCTCCATCGCCGGGTACAGCACTTCTTCTACCGAGCGGGAAAGGCGATGAATCTCGTCGATAAACAGCAAGTCCCCGGCAGATAGGTTGGTGAGGATGGACGCCAAGTCGCCGGGCCGTTCGATGGCGGGGCCGGAGGTGATGCGTATGTTTTGCCCCATCTCTGCCGCCACGATGCTGGCCAGCAGCGTCTTGCCCAGGCCCGGCGGCCCGTAAAGCAGCATGTGATCCAGGGCGTCTTTGCGCCTGCGGGCGGCTTCCATGTAGATGCCTAGGCTGTCTTTGATCGGCTTTTGGCCGATGTAGCCGCGCATGGTTTTGGGGCGAAGGGATTGTTCAATCTCTTCGTCTTCTTCACGGTAGCCGGTCATGATCAAGCGGTCGTCTTGCATGGTTGCTGTATTCCTTTCTGCCTACCAGTCGAAACTCAGGTTAAATACAAAGTAAACGAACCTACTCTCATCCAGCCCTGCAATGGCGGATATATCGGGGAAAAGATTGTTATGAACGTCAAGCACTGTCAGCTCGGTGTTTTGGCTTATATCCAGCGTCGTCAGTTGGTTGTTATGGCAGTAAAGCACTCCCAGCACGGCATTTTGGCTTACATCTAGCATTGTCAGTTGGTTCCACTCGCAATAAAGTACTTCCAGCATGGTATTGTGGCTAAGATCCAGCTCGGTTAGTTGGTTTCGCTTGCAATTAAGCTCTTTTAGCGAGGTGAAATACTCGATGCCTGTTAAATCGGCAATATTCAACCTGTCTAACCTAAGCGAGGTAATCCCTGCCACATCACCTGCTATGATATCCCCCTCCGGCTTTCCGATGATCCTTCTCACCTCTGCCTCAAAATTCGGGTCGGGGAGTTGGATCACGATATCGCCGGGCAACCCGGACGGCGGCACCCCCTCCAAGTCCTCATCCCCCAAGCCCCTCTGCGGGTCGAAAACAAATTCAAATGGCCTATTCTCGTCCAGTCCAATGATCGCGGATTGATCGGGGAAAAGGTTATGATGGACATCAAGTTCTGCCAGTACAGGATTATGGCTCACGTCCAGCGTCGTCAGTTGATTATTATCGCAGTAAAGGGCTCTCAGCGCAGGATTATTGCTCACGTCCAGCGCCGTCAGATGATTACCATTGCAGAAAAGTGTTCTCAGCGCAGGATTATTGCTCACATCCAGCGCCGTTAATTGGTTGCCATCACAGTCAAGGCGTGTCAGTTCAGTATTATTGCTCGCGTCCAGCGCTGTCAGTTGATTGTCGTTGCAGCGAAGTTCTCTCAGTTCAGTATTATTGCTCGCGTCCAGTGTCGTCAGCCGATTGTTATTGCAGTAAAGGTACGTCAACGCAGGATTATGGCTCACATCCAGCGTCGTCAATCGGTTGCCGTCGCAGCTGAGGTGTGTCAGTGCGGTGTTTTCGCTTACATCCAGCATCGTCAATCGATTGTCTGAGCAGCCAAGCTTTGTCAGCGCAGTATTGTTGCTCACGTCCAGCGCTGTCAGTTGATTGTCAGAGCAGTGAAGTGCTTCCAGCGCGGTATTTTGGCTTAAATCCAGCGTCGCCAGATCGTTGTTGGAGCATTCAAGAAACCACAGTTCGGCAGCTCCGCTCACATCCAAAAACGTCAATTGGTTTCCCCAACAATGGAGTGTTGTGAGCGCGGTATTGTGGCTCAAGTCCAGCGTTGTCAGCAGGTTCTGCCTGCAATAAAGCGCTTCCAGCGCGGTAAAGTATTCGATGCCTGTTAAATCGGCGATGTTGAGCCGATCCAGATTGAGAGCGGTGATCCCCGCCACATCGTTTGCTGTGATGTCCCCATGGGATTTACCGATTTCTCTTCTCACCGCTGCTTCAAAATTCGGATCGGGAAACCGGATAACGGTGCTGGGATCATTCAAATCCCATTGTGGGTCGAAGACAAAAGATTCTAGCTTGCTCTCGTCCAGCCCTTGGATGGCGGATCGAGCTGGAAAGTAATTATTACAGACATCAAGTCGCACCAGCGCAGGATTATGGCTTACATCCAGTGTTGTCAATTGATTGTCGTTGCAGAGAAGTGTCCTTACCGTAGGATTATGACTCACATCCAGCGTCGTCAGTCGATTGCCGTAGCAGTAAAGGACTACGAGCGCAGCATTCTGACTTACGTCCAGTGTCGTTAGTAGATTGCTGTCGCAGTAAAACTCCATCAGCGCAGTATTACGACTTATATCCAGCGTCGTCAGTTGATTTTCGCCACAGAAAAAGGATTTCAGCGCGATATTTTTGCTCACATCCAGTGTCGTCAGATTGTTCGCAGAGCAATCAAGCCATTCGAGCGAGGTCGCTCCGCTTAGATTCAATGACGTTAGCTGATTATCCCAGCAATCGAGCCATTTTAGAGCAGCATTATTGCCCACGTCCAGCGTTTTCAGTCGATTCTGCCCGCAATCAAGCTCTTCCAGCTCGATGAAGTATTCGATTCCTGTTAAATCAGCGATGTTGGCCCCCGATACATTAAGAGAGGCAATCCCCGCCACATCGTTTGTTGTGATATCACCCTCCGGCTTATCAATTATATCCCTCACCGCCGCCTCAAAGTTCGGATCGGGGAAATGGATCACAGTATCGCCGGACAACCCGGACGTTGGCGATGCTTTGACGTCCTCATTACTTAAACCCCTCTGCGGGTCGAAAACAAATTCAAAAAGCCTATTCTCGTTCAGCCCCATGATCGCGGATTGATCGGGGAAAAGGTTGTTATGGACGTCAAGCACTATCAGCTCGGTATTCTGCCTTATATCCAGCGTCGTCAATCGGTTGTCGGAGCAGAAAAGATGTGTAAGCTCAGGATTCTGACTTACATCCAGCGTCGTCAGTCGGTTGTCAGAGCAGTACAATGCCCCCAACTCGGTATTTGAGCTTACGTCCAGTGTTGTCAGTTGATTGTCGGCGCACTGA
This sequence comes from Clostridia bacterium, assembly GCA_009784985.1. Lineage (GTDB taxonomy): Bacteria > Bacillota > Clostridia > Christensenellales > Aristaeellaceae > WQXF01. Next base: position 3,538 of record WQXF01000100.1, read on the forward strand.
AACCAATCCAGTGCGGTAGCTCCGCTCACATTGATTGATGTCAGTTGATTTCCCCAGCAATTCAGTGATTCCAGTGCGGCATTATTGCTCACGTCCAGTGTTGTCAGTTGATTCATGCTGCAATCAAGTACTGTCAGCATGGTATTTTTGCTAATATCCAGTTCTGTTAGTTGGTTCGCTTTGCATTCAAGCCATTCCAGTGCGGTAAAGTATTCGATACCTGTTAAGTCGGCGATGTTGGAGTTGTTTACCCCGAGAATAGTAATTATCGCTACGTCGCTTGTCATAATGTCCCCATTAGGTTTACCAATAATCTCTCTCACCACCGCCTCAAAGTTCGGATCGGGAAGATAAATGACGGCATCGCCGGTTGACAAAGCAGGGCTGCTGAACACAAGCAGCGCAAACAGCATCCCCGTGGCTATCAACAAAGTATACAGGCGGTTTTGCATGACTTAGCGCCCCCCCAAACTCTTCAACGCCAGCATAATCAGCTGATTGGCGGTAGCATTCGGATCTTCGGCCAAACTCCGTGCCTGATTCACAGCACGGGCGGCCTCGGCACTGGTATAACCCAGGGCCAGCAGCGCCTGTATCGCCTCCTGCTGGGCGTCGGACGCCAGGGGCATGGAAGGGGCTTGTGCACCCGACGTGGGCACATCGCCCACCTCCATCTTGTCCTTAAGCTCCAGCACGATACGCTGGGCGGTTTTTTTGCCGATGCCCGGTGCGCGGGATAATGCCGCCTCGTCACCCATGGCGATGGCCAGGGTTAAATCCCGCACCGGCAACGCCGACAACACACCCAACGCAGTCCGGGGCCCCACGCCGCTGATGCTGCACAATTTCAAAAACATGCTGCGTTCCTCCCGCGAGGCAAAACCAAAGAGCTCCATGGCATCCTCCCGCACGCTCAGGTGCGTGTAGCAACGGAACAGTTCGTCACCGGAGGGGGCGGCGGCCACCGTGCCCGCCGAGCAAAGCATCAAGTAGCCCACGCCACCGGCTTCGATCACCAGCTCGCCTTGGCGCCTTTCGGCCACCCGGCCTTCGATAAAAGCGTACATGATACGGCCTCCTCGCAGGGGCAGCTCTATGTGGCCGCCCGCCGCTGTTGTAGGGCGCGACGCCCTCGGCGCGCCGTCGTATTGCAATAAAGATTCGTTGGTTTTAGGCGGTTTTCGGCGCGCTGAGGGCATCGCGCCCTACAGGGGACTGCAGCAGCAACCAGGGCAATCCCATTATTTCATCCTGAACCGCTCCACCGCCACCCCGGTGTGGGCGTGGGTAATCGCCACGGCCAGGGCGTCGGCGGCATCGTCGGGTTTGGGGTTTTCGGTTAGGCTCAGCAATACGCGCACCATGTGCTGCACCTGCTGCTTTTTGGCCCTGCCATATCCCACCACCGCCTGCTTTACTTGCAGGGGCGTGTATTCGTATACCCGCTCGTTTTTTTCTACTACGGCCACCAATGCCGCGCCACGGGCCGCGCTTACCATCATGCCCGTGGTTACGTTTTTGGCAAAAAAGAGTTCTTCAAAGGCAACTTCGTCGGGTTCGTAGGTTTGCATAAGCTGGCGCACGCCCAAAAAGATGCTGCGCAGACGGGTCGGCAGCGCCTGTCCCGGCGGCGTGCCTAAGGTGCCGTACTGCAACAGCTTTAGTTTATTTCCTTCATTTTGAATCACGCCCCAGCCCAAGATGGCCAGGCCGGGATCGATGCCTAAAATCTTCACTGCTATTTCTTTGGAGGCCGCCGCAAGTAGGCCGGTACGTCGGGCGTAAACCCGCGAGGCTCCTCTTCCTCGGGTTCGGAATCCATCACAAAGGGCGATTGCCCTTGTGGAACAGGCGCTGCCTGGGTTTGCGCCTTTTGGAAGGGCGAAGTGCGGGGCGGCGGCGTGCGTGCGCTGCTAATAAAGGAAGGTAACTCGTCGTCCATGGCGGAAAGAGGGGCCGGTGGGGCCTCCGAGGGCGACGTTAAAGGTTCGATTACAGGCGTATAGGTGGGATCGTAACGGGAGAAAGTAGGGGCAGGCGCAGCAGGGGCGGCGGGCTCCTGTAGGGGCGCATACTCCTCGTCCACCGGCAACAGCGGCGTTCCGGTCAAACCGGCAGGGGGCGTATGAATCAGCGAGGCCGAAGGCGGATAAGGCGATTGGGAGGGCGGATACGCCATACGCTCACGCTTGACCTGGGGTTTGGCCGGAAACTGAATCTTTTCAAAACCGGTGGCGATTACGGTGATCCGCACTTCGTCTTTTAAATCCTCGTCGATGCCCGCGCCGAATATGATGTTGGCGTCGCCATCGGCGGCCTGCATCACCATTTGGGCGGCCTCGTTGATGTCGATGATGCTCATGTCCTCGCCGCCAGTGATGTTCATCAGCACCGAACGGGCTCCGTCGATGGAAGTTTCTAGCATGGGGCTGGCGATGGCGTTTTTGGCGGCGTCCACCATGCGGTTTTCGCCCTTGCCCACGCCGATGCCCATGTGCGCCATGCCGCCGGACTCCATTACGGTCTTTACGTCCGCAAAGTCCAGGTTGATAAGGGCCGGCACGGCGATAAGATCGGATATACCTTGAATGCCCTGGCGGAGCACGTCGTCTGCGATACGGAAGGCTTCTAACATGGTGGTGCCCTTGGTGGCCACTTGCAGCAGGCGATCGTTGGGGATCGCTACCAAAGTATCTACCCTTTGCTTGAGTTCGGCGATGCCGCTTTCCGCGTTTTTCATGCGTTGTTTGCCTTCAAATAAAAAGGGTTTGGTTACCACGCCAATGGTTAAACAACCCAGGTCGCGGGCAATTTCCGCCACGATGGGTGCGGCGCCGGTGCCGGTGCCCCCGCCCATACCGGCGGTTACAAACACCAAGTCGGCCCCCTTCAGGGTCTGTGCGATGTCTTCGCGGCTTTCTTCGGCGGCGCGGCGGCCAATATCGGGCACAGCGCCCGCTCCCAAGCCCTTGGTGAGCTTCTCGCCAATTTGCAGCTTGTGCTGCGCACGGGAAAGCATCAGCGCCTGCCTGTCCGTATTGACGGAAACAAACTCCACGCCCCGCAGCCCTGCGTCTACCATTCGGTTTACCGCGTTGTTGCCCGCCCCTCCGCAGCCAACCACCCGTATGGTTGCGTATGAGTTCTGTTCCACTTCAAATTCTAGCACAGACGATCCTCCTTTTGTTTATCAGCCTCTTACAATTTTTCGGAAGAATCCGGATACTTTGCTGAGGGGCGTCAAGGCCTCCTCTTGGGATTCCAGGGAGCCAAATACCAGATCGATCAACCCCAGCGCGCTGGAATAGATGGGGCTGTTAAACTTGGCCGCCTTGGGCGAGGGCGCGCGCACTGTGCGCCCCAACTGCGCCGAAAGGTAGGAACGGCCGCCGGGCATCATGGCCAGCCCACCTCCGGTTAAATAGATATTGCTCCAATTGTCTAAGGACACGCCGCAGTGATCCAGGCAATCCCGGATGTACTCGCTGATCTCGTCCACACGGGGTTCCAGCACACGGGCAACTTCTTCCCGTTTGGGCTGGCCTGCTACCGGGCGCACCTCCACCACATCGGCGCCGGAGGGTTGGAAGGAGTAACCCCGCTTGATCTGTTCGGCTGCGGTCATGTTGACTTCCAGACCAAAGGCCAGGTCGGCGGTGATATGTCCGCCCCCCACGGCGATCACCTTTTGAAAGATGAGGGCGTCCCCCTCCACAATCATCACCTCGGTGGACAGATACCCCACATCGATAAGCACGGCGGTACGGTCCCGCTCCTCGGGGGGCAAAAACAGCAACGACTGCCCCACCGACGAAGAGAAGAAACCGTTCAACGTTAAATTCATGGCCTGTATGCGCCGGGAAAGATCTGAAAGGAAGAACTCGTCGGCCACTATAAATGAAACCAGGGCCCGCAGGCTGCTGCCCTTCAGCCCAATGGGTTCCATGGTTTTTTTGCCTTCGTCTACGGTAAACCAAGCCGGGCTGCGGTGGATGATCACACCCCGGATGGGCTGTATCTCTTCGGTGGCCTGGGCAAATACACGCTCCACATCGTGCAGGGTCACACGGGGGTCGGCGCCCTGCAACGTAACCGAGGCTTCGATGGCGTACACACGGCAAAACTCGCCGGGCACACCAATAAACACGTCCCGGGCCTGGCGGTGGGCCTGTGCCTCGGCAGCGGCGATGGAATTACGGATCGCCTGATCCACCAGCTCATCCGCCGCGTTCCAATAGCCGTCCAAAAAACCATCGTACGCAATGGTGCCTGCGCCGATGATATCGCAACGGTGATAACTGCCGCTTTCCGCGATAAACGTAACGATCTTCGATGTACCGAAGTCGATCGCGGCGGCCAAGTTCTTCATAATCGTGCAGTCCCCCGTTCTATCGCAAAAAGAGAGCGGCATTGGTAAAATGTACACGTACCCGTATACATGATTATAACCTTTTTGTGCGGCACATGCAATAAGCTTTCCAAAAAACAGTGACGTTTCGTGCGTTTTCGCCTGCCTTTTTCGCAGATAATGACGATTTACCTTCCCATTATCTTCCCGGCGGCTCGATTGCAATCGCCATAGAGCCAATGTTGGATTGGAATTCAGGCTCCCTGCCGTCCAGATAATCAGCGGTATAGGGCACCGACACATCCAGCGATCCAGTGTACACACCCATGTCCCTAAGCTTTTCCAGCACCGCACGCATCATGCCGATCTTAGGCTCCATTTGGTCACTGTCACCCAATTCCACGATCAGCCCTTCCTTTGTAACCAAGTACAGGTTATCCAAATTTGCCACATTCAATTCAGACACACGTGCAGTCACCATTTGTAGTTCCAGTTCGTTCAACACCTCGTTCATGGCCGTTAACTGGGCCGGAACCCGCACGGTGAGCGGCAATCCCGCATCGTCCTGCAATACGTCCATGCCGGTTACCACAGGCACTTGCAGCTCCGGATCCAACGCGCCGTCGATATCCAGCACCATGTTGATCTCGTCTACCAGCACATAAAAGCCGTTTTGCGACAACGCGGCACGGGGCGCACGCTCCCGCACTTTTAAGATCAGCGTGTCGGGATAATCCACATAGATGGACTCCAGAATCAAAAAGGATTCCCCCTGCAAGCTTTGGGCCATCAACTGCTGATCCAGGGCAAAGATGCTTTGCCCATGAAACAAACCGGCCCACTCCGCCACCTGCTGATTGGTATAGCGGGCAGTGCCTTCCACGCGCAAGTTTCGCAGCACAAAAACGTCCCTTTGCAAAAGCAGCACGCCGATCACTGCCGCCAAAACCAGCACGATGGCGGCCACCCGGCCGGGATGCCGCACAAAGCTTGTCCGCTCATAGCCTGTCATTGCCCATACCCCCATAGTGTTATTGCACATCGCCACTTGAGAATCCCCCCGCTACTGCGGTGGCCCTCCCCCCTTTAACAAGGGGGGTATGGGATTCTAGCGAAATCTTCGTTCCTACCCCTACCTCCCTTGTTAAAGGGAGGGGGACCGCCGCAGCGGTGGAGGGATTCCGTCGTCATGCCGTATCACACAACCGGCGGATATCGGCCCCCAACGAGGCCAGCATCTGCTCCAGCGCCGCATACCCACGGTCGATTAGGTCCACCCGCTCCACAATCGTTGTGCCTTCTGCCGCTAGGCCAGCCAGCACCAGCCCCGCCCCCCCGCGCAAATCCCTGGCAACAACGCTGGCGCCGTGCAGCTTTTCTACGCCCCGGATCACCGCGGTACGGTCATGCAGTACGATATCTGCACCCATGCGATTAAAGTCACCGGCGTGGGCAAAACGGTTCTCAAACACATTTTCGGTGATCACAGTGGTGCCCATGGCTTTGATAGAGAGGGCTAGCATTTGCACCTGCATGTCGGTGGGGAAACCCGGATAGGGCAAGGTTTGAAGCTGGCCAAAGCTGCGCAGGCGCTTTGGGGCACGCAGATTGATGTTGGTTAAGCCGTGACGGATCTCACAGCCCATGTCCCGCAATTTGCTGATCACCGCCACCAGATCGCCAGCATGGGCGTTATCCAGGGTGATCTCCCCGCCGGTGATGGCGGCGGCAGCCAGTAATGTGCCGGCCACAATACGATCGGGAATGGGGCGGTAGTTTACCCCGCGTAGCTTTTGTACCCCTTCAATGTGGATGCTGTGGGTGCCCGCGCCGCTTACCTTGGCCCCCATGGCGTTCATAAAGCGCTGCAAGTCCACGATTTCCGGCTCCCTGGCCGCGTTGTGGATCCAGGTGGTGCCCGGTGTTAAAACCGCGGCCATCATCACATTTTCGGTGGCGCCCACGCTAGGGTAGTCAAAGTGTATCTCCCCGCCCCGCATGCCCGATCCATCACAATGGATGAGCCCGCCTTCCTCATGGAAGGTGACGCCCATGGCGCGCAACCCATTGAGGTGCAAGTTGATAGGGCGCAAGCCAATCTCGCAACCGCCGGGATGGGTTACCGTTGCCTTGCGAAAGCGCCCTAAAATGGGCCCCATCATAAAGATCGAAGAACGGAGTTTTTTGGCCAGCGCCTCGGGCATCACCCAATCCTGCATACCGGCGGTGTCGATCACTGCGTTTTCGCCTACCCGCTCGGCCCGGCAGCCCAGGGTGCGTACGATGTCCAGCATGTTGTCGGCATCGGCGATGCGCGGGCAATCCATGATGGTCACCTGGCCGTCTGCCAGAATTGAAGCGGCCATGATGGGCAGCACCGCGTTTTTTGCGCTATGTATGGCAACGGTTCCTTGTAAGGGCTTTCCTCCCCGCACTTCAAAAAACTCCATGGGCGCACCTCCACAAGCTGTGATGCCTTACCCTATGCTTGTGGATGGATTATGTGAA
>WQXF01000101.1 GCA_009784985.1 Clostridia bacterium
AGTCCTTGGCAAAAAGCCGTAAAAAGCAAACTCCTGGCAATCGAAACCGCTGATGGACAGGGCAGCTGCCATGGCGGAAGGGCCGGGTATGGGCAGTACGGCGATGCCTGCATTCACACAGGCATCCACCAGCAGATAGCCGGGATCGGAGATGCAGGGCGTCCCGGCGTCGGTGACCAACGCTACAGCCAGATCCTCGGCCAGCATGCGATCCAACAGCTCGGCCGTGCGGGCTGCCTCGTTGTGCCGGTGATGGGACACCATGGGCGTGTTGATGCCAAAGCGGGTGAGCAGCTTGCGGGTCACTCGGGTATCCTCGGCGGCGATCAGCGCGCAATCGCGCAGGGTTTGTACGGCGCGGGGGGATAGGTCGCCCAGGTTGCCAATGGGGGTGGCGACGACGTATAGTTGGGGCATGGTTACCTCCGATTGGTTTTGTAGGGGCGACTCTATGTGGTCGTCCGCAGGAAATGCAACCGTCCATGTGGTGTGCGGGCGGCCACATAGGGCCGCCCCTACAGCCGTTCCGCCACCCGCAACTTGGCACTCCGCGCCCGCGGGTTTCGTTCACATTCCTCGGCCGAGGGGGATACGCTGCCCCCAATCACCCGCGCCGATGGTTTGCGACCGCAGGTGCACACCGGGGCCTTGGGCGGGCATACGCAGGGATTTTGCATACGGCGAAACGCCCGCTTTACGATGCGGTCTTCCAGCGAGTGGAAGGTGATCACGCACAACCGGCCACCGGGGGCAAGTAGGGAGCACAGGTCATTCAACGCCGAATCCAGCGGCTCCAACTCGTCGTTTACCGCGATGCGCAGCGCCATAAAACTCTGTCGTGCCGGATGCCCCCCAGCCCGCATGCGCACTTTTTTGGGGATGGCCGCATCGATGGCGCCCACCAAATCGCCGGTGGTGCGCAGCGGCTCCATGGCCCGGCGTTCTACGATGATCTTGGCGATGCGCGCGGCCCAGCTTTCTTCGCCGTAATCGCGCAGGATGCGGGCCAGAGCGCCTTCGTCGTAGGTGTTGACGATATGGGCGGCGGTAAGGGATTGGCGGCGGTCCATGCGCATGTCCAAGGCTGCATCAAGGGAGCCGCTTTCATCTGGGTGAAAGGAAAAACCCCGCTCCGCTGTGTCGATCTGGTGAGAGGAGACGCCCAGATCCAGCAGTGCGCCGTCCAATTGCGTTACCCCTAACTCAGCCAGCAGGGCGGTGGCGTCGTGAAAATTGCCGCGCAATGCCATAAAACCCGGATAGGCGGCCAGCCGCGCCGTGGCGGCTTCGATGGCCGAGGCGTCCCGGTCGATGCCGTACAACTTGCCCCCCGGCACGATACGCTCCAATATGGCCTGGCTGTGGCCGCCGCCGCCCAAAGTTCCGTCTAGGTACACGCCGCCGGGGCGCGGGCGCAGCGCCTCCAGCACTTCGGCCAGAAGCACGGGGGTGTGATGAAAGGCCGGGCTTTCAGCTGTCATCGGCGATTACTCCTTCCTGGCGGAGCAAAGCGCGCACTTCGCCTACCAAGTATAACGATCCGGCTACGATCACGGTGCCATCTGGGGTGGCGAGACGGCGCGCTTTGTCCAGTGCGCTTTTTACCTTGGCAAAAGAAAATGCCCGCTGTCCGTTGGGCGCAACGGCTATAACCTGGGGAGCCAATTTGCTCAGCGCACTGGTCATTTCAACAGATGCTTTTGTTGCCAGCATACCGCAGAGCAGCACCCGGGGGGTATTGGGCAGCGCGTGGGGAGTATCAACAAAATCCACCAACGCCTGAACCCCTTGAACATTGTGCGCGCCGTCCAGCAGGATGCCCGGCGTTGCGGGGATGTATTCCAGCCGCCCAGGCCAGCGCACGTGGGCTAGGCCAGCGAGCACAGCCTGGTCGGGTATAGATAGGCCGGTCTCACGCAGGCGGGGGATCACCGCCAACGCCACGGCGGCGTTGCCCAGTTGAAACGCACCCGCCAGGTTCAAACGCACTTCAGGCAGTGCCCAATCACCATAGGAGAAGGTGGCGCATTGGGGGCGGAACCCTCCTGCCGCCAAGGGCATCATCTCGTTGCCGCCAAGGGGGTACCATGGTGCGCCTATTTTCGCGGCACGGGCGGCGAACACTGCGTTTACCTCCGGTGAGGATTGGGCGGCGGTGGCTACCGGCACACCGGGCTTGATGATACCTGCCTTTTCACCGGCGATGGCAGGCAGGGTATCGCCCAGCAGATGCTGGTGATCCAGGCCAATGGCCGTGATGGCACACACCAACGGCGTAAGCACATTGGTGGGATCCAGGCGGCCGCCTAGGCCTACCTCGATCACGCACAGGTCTACACCGGCCTGGGCGAAAGCCGTAAAGGCCAGCGCAGTGCCCAGCTCAAAGGGGGTGGGGTATACGCCTTGGGTGCGGAGTTGTTCCGCCGCGTGGTGCACGGGCTCAAAGGCGGCCAAGAAGGCGGCGTTGGATATGGGTGTGCCATCGATGCGTATGCGCTCGGCGTAACGTTCCAAAAAGGGCGAGGTGTACAGGCCTATGCGGTATCCAGCGGCGCGTAGCATGGCATCCAGGCAAGCGCAAACCGACCCCTTGCCATTGGTGCCGGCCACGTGGATCGCCCGTAGCTGGCGTTCCGGGTTGCCCAGCAGCTCACAGAGGCGCTCCATGTTCGCCAGGCCGTTTTTGCCGCAGTGGTCGCGGGCGGCATGGATGTAGCCGATGGCTTGCGCTACGGCCTTGATTTGTTCGTCTTTCATTGCGGAATCCCTTTCCCTCGGTATGCGGCGGGATGCCGAGGGCGGCATCCCCTACAGAATTACGGCCATTTGCACCTGTAGGTGTGATCGTACCCATTGTAGGGGACGCCGCCCTCGGCGTCCCGCCGCCGGGACATCAGGCACGTTCAACCAACGCCCCCGCCCGCGCCTCTAACGTAGCTAGCATCGTGCGATTGGCATCTAACTTGGCGCGCTCGGCTTCCACCAGGTGTGCAGGCGCCTTGCCGGTGAAACCCGGATTATTTAACATACCCTCGGCCCGGGCGATCTCTTTGCGCAGTCCTTCGCATTCTTTGGCCAGGCGTGCCATCTCTTTTTCCACATCCACCAGGTCGCCTAGGGGGATGTACAGCTCCGCGGCAGGGCATACCGCCGACACCAACTGGCCCCCGTCGGGGGTGGCATCCAGCACCGTAAGCTCGCTTACCCAGGCCAATCGCTGGAACAGGGGCGCGGCATCGGCCAGGGTTTCCGCCCAGCCGGATTGGGGCAATACCATCAGCTGTGCCCGGCGGCCCACCGGCACCTTCATCTCGGCGCGCAGATTCCGCACCGCACGGATGGCATCCAGCACGCCGTCCATGCGGGCGGCATGGTTGGGAAAATCGTAGACCGGATCAGGCTCCGGCCACTTTGCCAGCATGATTGTACCCTCTGTGCCCGGCAGATGGCGGTACACCGCGTCGGTAAGGAAGGGCATCACAGGATGCAGCAATTTCAGCAGGCCGGTGAGCACATGGAGCAGCACGGCGCGGGCGTTGCCCTTGGCCGCTTTGTCCTCGCCGGAAAGCCGGGGTTTTGCCAGCTCAATGTACCAATCGCAGAACTCGCTCCAGGCAAAGTCGTACACCTTTTGGGCGGCCAGGCCCAGGTCGTAACCCTCCAGATGGGCGGTGATCTCCCGTGTCGCATCCTGGTAGCGGGTCAGGATCCAGCGGTCGGCCAGGGCCAGATCAGCCGGATCAGGCAAAGGCTCAAACCCCTCTAGGTTCATCTGGGCGAAGCGGGCGGCGTTCCATATCTTGTTGGCAAAGTTGCGGGCGGCTTCCACTTTTTCGGTGGAGAAGCGCATGTCGTTGCCCGGCGATATGCCTGCCGTAAGGGAAAAGCGCAACGCGTCCGCCCCGTATAAATCGATGATCTCCAGGGGATCCACCCCGTTGCCCAAGGACTTGGACATCTTGCGGCCCTGGGCATCCCGCACCAGGCCGTGGATCAGCACGGTGTGGAAGGGAGGTTCGCCCATTTGCTCAATGCCCGAAAAGATCATACGCGCCACCCAAAAGAAGATGATGTCGTACCCGGTTACCAGCACGCTGGTGGGGTAGAAGTAGCGCAGGTCGGCGGTATCGCTGGGCCAGCCCAGGGTGGAGAAGGGCCATAGCGCCGAGGAGAACCAGGTGTCGAGCACGTCTTCATCCTGCCGCACCGAGCCGCCGCATTGGGGGCATTTTTCCGGCGCGGTTTTGGCCACGGTGGTTTCGCCGCAGGCATCGCAGTAGTAGGCGGGGATACGATGGCCCCACCAAAGCTGGCGGGAGATGCACCAATCCCGTATGTTTTCCATCCAATTAAAGTAGGTTTTTTCAAAGCGCTCGGGCACAAACCGGGTGCCGCCTTCCCTCACCGCCGCGATGGCAGGCTCGGCCAGGGGCTTCATCTTTACAAACCACTGGCGGGATACCAGGGGCTCCACCGTGGTATGACAACGGTAGCAGGTGCCCACGTTGTGGGTGTAGTCGGTGATCTTTTCCAGCGCGCCGGTGGCCTTTAGCTCCTCTACCACCTGAGCCCGGCATTCCTTGCCCGTTAGCCCCTCGAAACGCCCGGCTTCGTTATTCATCACACCGGCATCGTCCATCACCCGCAACACCGTAAGCCCGTGGCGCTGGGCGATCTCAAAGTCGTTGGGATCGTGGGCAGGGGTCATCTTTACCGCGCCGGTGCCAAATTCCATGTCCACATAGTCGTCGGCCACCACGGGAATCTCCCGGCCCACCAGGGGCAAGATCACGGTTTTGCCAACCAGGGCCTGATAGCGCGGGTCTTTTGGATGCACGGCCACGCCGGTGTCGCCCAGCATGGTTTCCGGCCGGGTGGTGGCCACCACCACGTCGCCATGGGGCCCGCTATAACGAATATGCCACAGTTGTGTGGCCTGCTCCTCGTACTCCACCTCGGCATCGCTGAGGGCGGTTTTGCACACCGGGCACCAGTTGATGATTCGGTCGCCCCGGTAGATCAGCCCCTTTTGATACAGGCGGATAAACACCTCCAGCACCGCCTCGGAGCAGCCTTCGTCCATGGTGAACCGCTCCCGGGACCAATCGCAGGAGGAGCCCAAGCGGCGCAACTGGCGCACGATTTGCCCGCCGTATTCTTCCTTCCAGGCCCAGGCGCGCTCTAAGAAAGCCTCGCGCCCGATCTGTTCCTTTGTGAGGCCTTCCTCGGCCATGCGCTCAATGATCTTTACCTCGGTGGCGATGGAGGCATGGTCGGTGCCGGGCACCCATAGGGCGGCCCCGCTGCGCATGCGATGAAAGCGGATCAGGATATCTTGCATGGTGTTGTCCATGGCATGACCCATGTGGAGCTGGCCGGTGATGTTGGGCGGGGGGATTACGATGGTGAAGGGCTTTTTAGCCATGTCGATGCCGCAGCCAAAGGCCTCGCTTTCCTCCCATTCTTTATACAGCGCCTCCTCGATGGCTTGGGGCGCGTAGGTCTTTTCCATTTCAGTCATATCAATAATCTCCTAACTTAGCCGTGCATTGTTACGATAGCGCCCAAAAAGGCCAAGCCCAGGCCGGTCATCTTGACTACAATCACACGCTGGGGCTGATCCGGCCACAAGCGTTTGCTGATCTTTTCGCCAAAGAAACCTATGACCGCGCCGATTACCAGCGCCACCACACCATACCAGTTGACCCGGAGCCAGAATTCACCCTGCATACAAACCTCTCCTTTACATAAAGAAGCCGTTCACGCCCAAAGGACGGAACGGCTCCGTGGTACCACCTTGCTTCGCGGAAAAAGAACTTCCCGCCTCAAACTCGCTGTATCGGGCGAACCCGCGTTGGCTACCGGGCTTTTTACCCCTTCGCCAAGCGCCCTCCGAAGCGACCTTCACCTTCCGTTGCCCGGAATGTCCTTGCAGCCTAGGGACAATCTCTCTTGCGGGGCGGGAGGTTACTCCTCTTCATCACAGGGGGATTATCTTATTGGGGATATTATATGCGGGCGGAGGTAGGGTGTCAAGGGGTTTGATTGGGAGTTTGATAGTTTAGCCCCCATCGTTCCCTGTGTTTCTCCAGCTGGCGTGCCATCCTGCGCGGACTATCCTCTCCCTTGAAGTCAAGGGAAGATTCACGGGCGCCTTCTGCTCGGTAGCGTATACGCACAAGTTTGAACGGCAAACGCTCCCCGTCTTCGAAGGCTGAAAGCGCTGATCCAACCATACGTAGAAAACGCCACAATCCTCGCGATTCCGGTTTGTATCCCATGGCGCCGGAATCCAAAACCACTGACTCCATACACTTGATATGCAACACATCGTCTATCGGGATGGAGAAGTGCTCTATGTACGTATTGTCGTAATTGTACTCAAGCACATAGAGATTTAACTCGGTGAGGATCACCTTGCATTGGCAATCGGGGTAGTGCTTGTCCGGCGGCACCAAGCGGCCGTTCAGGGAGGCCAATATCGGTTCATCGCGGTAGAATTTCAAAGGGCCACCCCCTTTGTTTTAGCATTCCTTGGCGTGGCGCACCAATTCGTCCACCGTGGAGAAGGCCACGCCCGTTACCGTGTCGGCGCAACCATAGTACATGGCCAAACGCCCGGTGGCCGCGTCGCATAGGGCGGCGCAGGGGAAGGCCACATTAGGCACGTCACCCACACACTCATAGGGCTCGATGGGTCCCAGGATGTACTCACGGGAGCGGTGCAATACCTTCCACGGCTCGTCGATATCCAGCAGCGCACAGCCTGTGCGGTACACAAAACCGTTGCAGGTGGTGATCACGCCATGGTAGATCATCAGCCAGCCCTCGTCGGTTTCGATGGGGATGGGGCCCGCGCCGATCTTGGTGCTCTGCCAGCCGTGGGTGGTGCCCATCATGTAACGGTGGCGGCCCCAAAACTCCATGTCGGGGCTTTGGCTCACGTACATGTCGCCAAAGGGGGTGTGGCCGTTGTCACTGGGGCGGCTCATCATCATGTACACGCCGCCGATTTTGCGCGGGAACAGCACGCCGTTGCGGTTAAAGGGCAAAAAGGCGTTTTCCAGCTGGGTAAAGGTCTTAAAATCATAGGTGTATGCCACGCCGATGGTGGGGCCGTGATAGCCGTTGCACCAGGTGATATAGTATCGGTCGTCCATAAAGCATACGCGGGGGTCGTAGCGGTATTCCTTGCGCAAAATCTCTTGATCCTTGCCCTGGAACACGATGGGTTCGTCTTCGATGGTCCATTTTAGGGCGTCGGGGCTGGCGCCGGCATAGATGTCCATGTGGCCGGTGCGGTCGTCGGCGCGGAACACGCCGGCAAAGCCGTCTTTAAAGGGGATCACTGCGCTGTTAAACACGCTGTTGGATACCTTGTTGCCGTTGCGGCCGATGATGGGGTTGCCGGTGTAGCGCCATACCGGCATGGTTTCGCCCTTGGGTTTGTCCTGCCAGGGGATGTTGGGCAGCGCTGCCCCGCCGATGACTTTTGCCATAAGTATGCCCTCCATTTTACTCAAGTGTTGAGTTCATGATAGCAAGCGGAGTGGGAAAATGCAACAAGGAGATAGTATGATTCGAAAAAAACCCTCTCCCACGCAGATGCGCAGGAGAGGACTTTTGTATGATGCACTGAACTAATCCGGCAAACTTTGAACATCCCTGGCATGATGGTAGACATAGTAAATCTTGACGGCTTTCTTTACCTCATCAACCCGATAAAGAACAGAGTATCCTTCAACTACCAAACGGCGAAAACGGGGACGCAACACAAATATTGCGCCGCGATAGGGGAAGGTGCCCAGGCCGTTTGTTTGAGTGGTAATGCCGCCTAGAATTCTTTTAGCGATTTCTGGGGGAGCTTCCGCTTCAAGATACGAACGAATTTCATGGATATCTTTTCGTGCGGAGCCTTGCCAATCGACTGTATAGCATGCCATAGACTAAAGCCCTAGTTCTTTCCGAATTTGATCGTTGGAAATCCATTCGGTGTTTGGATCAGAGTCAAGCAACAAACGCCGGTCAAGCTCCCGCGCTACTTTTTCTTGAACAAGACGGTCAGTCATTGGATCAAACTCGTTCGTCTGGAAAGAAAGTGTGGTGCTTGCCATACTTACCAAGCCTCCCTCTCGTTATATGCTACATTGTACACCAAAAGCAACACATGATGCAAGCGGCTTGGTTTGGCATTTAGTCAAAGAACACCGGCTTGCCGGTCTTGGACGACTCGTAAATCGCTTCCAGTATCTGGGTGACCACCAGGGCCTGCTCGGGCAGCACCATCGGGTCGCCGCCGCTTTCGATGGCCGCATAGAAGCTGGCGGCCTCCACGTCGGAGGGATCGGCTGATTCGCCCACGTAGAAGTCCGCGCCGCCTGCGCTCAGGTCGGGCTTGTTCACATAGGTCTTGGAATACTCCTCGCCGTTGAGCCGCAGGCCATCCTTCATGTCGGCGCCACCTTTGGTGCCGCACAGGGTGGTGACGCTTTCGATGGCGTCCAGTATATTCAGCGCCCAGGAGGATTCCAGCACGATGGTGGCCCCGTTTTTCATGGTGATAAAACCAAAGGCGCTGTCTTCAACCGTAAAGGCGGCAGGGTCCCAGGAACCCCAGGCATTGGCGGCGTCCTTGGTGTCGGCCAGCTTACGATAAGCGTTGCCCACCACGTACTTTACGTCGTAATTGTCCATCTCCCAAAGGGTAAGGTCCAGGGCATGGGTGCCGATGTCGATCAGCGGCCCGCCGCCCTGCTCGTCTTCGTTCAGGAACACGCCCCAGGTAGGCACGGCGCGGCGGCGGATGGCTTGGGCTTTGGCGTAGTAGATTTCGCCCAGGGTACCGGCTTCGCAAACTTTTTTTAGGTACAGGCTGTCCGGCCGGAACCGGTTTTGATAGCCGATGGACAGCTTTTTGCCGGATTTGCGGGCTGCTTCCACCATGGCCTGGGCTTCCTTGGTTGTTTTGGCCATGGGTTTTTCGCACATCACGTGCATACCGGCCTCCAGGCAGGCGATGGAGATGGGCGCGTGGGATTTGTTGGGTGTGCACACATGCACCGCGTCCAGCCCACCGGCGGTAACCAGCGCTTTGTAATTGCTGTACACCTTGGCGCCCGGTGCGCCGTATTCTTCGCTAGCCTTTTGCGCGCGATCAGGCACGATGTCGCAAAATGCCACCATCTGTACGTTTGGCAGTTTTTTGAGCGCTGGCATGTGTTTTCCGTTAGCGATTCCGCCGCAACCGATGATACCTACACGATAGATTTTTCCAGCCATAATGTCCTGCACTCCTTATATGTATATGTTTTTTGGGATAGAGTTACGCCGGGATCGGAATCCCCCCGCCACTGCGGTGGCCCTCCCCCCTTTAACAAAGGGGGTAAGGGATTCAACCCACCATCTCTTTTAAAGCCCGGGCGTTGTGCGCAAGCGCCTCAAACATAGGCACGGTAAACGCCTCTTGCTCCACGATCAATCCACGGGACAGGGTGCCTGCGGCCCGTAGCTGCTCCACGATGGCCTTGATGTCCAGCACACCCTCGCCAATGGTTACGTTTACATCTTCCGGATCACGGGTGACGTAATCGGCGTTGAGATCCTTGGCGTGGATGGGGCCAACCTTGTCGCCCAGCTCGCAGATGTACTCCAGCACATCCACCCCGGCCTTTGCCACCCAGCCGATGTCGATTTGGTACACGCCGTCCACGCCGTCCATGAGGATGTCCAGGGCGTAGCGTCCGTTGTACTTTACGAACTCCGTCCAGTGGTTGTGATACCCGATGGTGATGCCTTCAGCGGCAAAGATGGGTGCGGCGGCCTTAAACGCGGCGTTGGAGGCGCGGCAGGCTTCCAGCGTGTCGCAAGGGGCCCAGGGCGCGATCACATACTTGAGGCCCAGCTCGCCGGTGAACTTGGCAATCTCCGCCAGATCACCCTTGTGTAGCTCGATGTGAGCGGAATAGGGCGTTAGGCCAATGCTCGCCAGGGCCGATTTGAGTTCCTCGGCGGAATGGCCGTAAAAACCGGCGAACTCCACGGCGTCGTATCCCGCCTGTTTCACCTTTTCCAGCGAACCAAAGAAGTCTTTTTCCATTTCGCTGCGGATCGAGTAGAGTTGCAACCCGATGATACTCACAACATATCCTCCTTATGCTATTGGTAGAAGCGGCAGCCCGCTATGCGCGCTTATCATATCAAATTTTGGCGCGTTATGCCAGAAGAAAATTGTGAATCCCCCGCCACTGCGGTGGCCCTCCCCCCTTTGGCACTTAACTTGACCCACAAAACTGATTAGAGGAAGTCGCGGTAAGCCATAAGGAGGAAAAGCTTGTTCAGGCCGATCCAAACGACCTTCAGTCCGGGTGGCCCATCGCTTTTTGCACCGACAT
>WQXF01000102.1 GCA_009784985.1 Clostridia bacterium
TACCCCCTCGCCTGTCCCCACCCAAGCGCCGCCAACACCCACCCCCACGGTCCGGCCCCAGCCCATTGAGGGGCTTTACGCCCGCACCATTGCGGACAACGTGCCCGTGCGCGTGAACCCCAACATCCACGCGGCGCCCACCCAAGACGTGCTGATGAACGGCCAAATCGTATACGTATTTACCCAGGTGTACGACGATGAGGGCCGCCCCTGGCACTTGATACAGTACAACAATAGGTACGGTTATATACTGGCCGCCACCACCCGGTTCTTAACCGGCGCTGAACAGCAGGCCCACATCAACAGCATGGCCACCCCCGCCCCCACCCCGGTATTTACCCCACAGCCGGTTACCCCCAGCACCCTGTCCAGCTATGGCACGATCAAAAGCAATAACGTAAACCTGCGTGCAAGCGCCAGCACAACCTCCAACAGGCTCAGGTCTTTGAACTCGGGCGCGCTGGTGCTGATCCTGGGCACCTCCACCGGTTCCGACGGCTACACTTGGTACAGGGTAGACGTACAGGGCACGATGGGCTTCATCCGTGGTGATTTTGTGAACCACATGACCATCTCCCAGTACAACGACTATATCCGCAACCTGCAAAACCAGGTCTCCGGCGGAGGAACCGGCGGCGGAGGCAGCGGAAGCGGCGGCACCGGCGGCAATGTAAACATCACGATTCCCTCCACGCCCCAGCATGGTAACGGCGGCCTGGCCGACCTGATCGCTATCGAAGAAGGCTGGAGCAATAACATCCGCGACGGGATGCCGGATTTCGGGGCCTCTCCCCTGCCGGTGGAAACCCCGGAGCCCACTTACACCCCCGATCCCTTCGCTGATCCGGACGACTTGTTCTCCACCCCGCCCCCCGTAACCATTACGGACGAGGATCGCTCCGGCGGTTCCCCCGTGCTGCTGCTGGTGCTGGGTGTGGTGCTCATGGGCGGCGCAGCCGGTGTGTTCGGTTATGTGCAATACCAAAACAACAAACGCAAGGCGGAAGCCAAGAACGCCGCCGCCCGAACGCAAGCGCAACAAGGCCAGCGCCGCGCCGTCACACAACCCATCCCGCGGGATGGCAGCGCCTCGGGCACCTCCACCATCATGGGCAACGCGGGCCGTATGCCCCCACCACCGGGCGGAATAGGCGGCACAGGCCGTATGCCGCCAGTAGGCGGCGCCGCTGGCGCGGCAGGCATGGCTGGAGCCGCTTCCCAGGCCCAACGGCGGCCCCAGGGTCAGCCCCCCGCCAAGACGCAGCCCGGCGCACCGCCCCGCCAGCCCGGGCAGCAGGCCCAACCAAATCCCTACGCCAGGCCGGTGCAACAGCCTGATCCCAATCAACCCCAGCGCCGCACCCGCGCACAAGACCCGCAGAACAAGCCTGCCCCGCCAACCCGCCCGCGGGATGAGGATCTGGACGTATAGAACAAGGTTTGCCCCCCTCTTTTAGGTGAAGAGGGGGGCGTTTTTTTGCGCGCTTTATGCATCGATATGCATCATTCGTAAATATTTATTTGTTTTGCTCTTGACATTCGACTGATTTTGCGTATAATAATTCATAACACAATTGAAAGGGATGTCAAAAATGAAAAAAATGATTGGTATCGCGTTGGTTACGTTTATGCTGGTTACTTTATGCCTCGGGCAGGCCTTGGCGGAAAACAGATTGGAGAAGGTGCTGGCGGCAGGCAAAATCGTGATGGCGACCAGCCCGGATTTTGCGCCAAGCGAGTTCATCGACCCCACCAAGACGGGGCAGGACGCCATCGTCGGTTCGGACATCGAGCTAGCCAAATTCATCGCGGAAAAGCTGGGTGTGGAGCTCGTGATCGAAGCGATGGACTTTGCCGCGGTGCAGGCTGCGGTAGCCCAGGGCAAGGTGGACATGGGCATCTCCGGCTTTGCGTACACAGAGACGCGCGCGGAGGCCATGGAGCTTTCTATCTTCTATAACATGGACGACGACAGCGAGCAAGGGCTGTTGGTGCTCACCGAGCAGGCCGATCAATTCACAAAAGCCGAGGATTTCGCCGGCAAGAAGGTGGCCGTTCAAAATGCCTCTCTGCAGTACAACCTGCTCACAGAACAGCTTCCGGACGCGACTCCGGAGCTCGTCACCTTGGTGAGCGACGGCGTTATGATGCTGATCAGCGGCAAGGTGGACGCGGTAGGCGTGGCCAAAACAAATGGGCAGGGCTTTGTGGATAACTACCCCAGCATCACGATCAGCGCTTTCTTTTACGACTTTGAGGCCGAAGGAAATGTGCTTGCGGTTCCCAAGGGTGAAGTGGAGCTGATGGCGGCCATCAACGAAATCCTCGCGGAGGTGAACGAGGCTGGCTTGTACAAAGAGTGGAGAGAAGCGGCGGCGGCCCTCGCGAAGGAACTGGGCGTCAGCGAAGACTGACCAAAATAACAACATCGTTAGCAACATCGTTATCAGGCTAACCGGCGCGGCCATAGGCCGTGCCGGTTAGCCAAAACGAGGAGGGAATGCCTTTTGATTTTTCTAGAAAAAACACTTGCCGTCGCAACGAAATACGGGTACATGTTTGTGGACGGCATTTTCTATACGCTGTTATTGTCCGCCATCACCGTCTTCTTTGGAACCATTATGGGCTCCCTGCTCTCGATGCTGCGTATGTCCCGTTTTTCCGTTGTGCGTTTCATCGCCACAGCGTATATCGAAATCATTCGGGGAACGCCGCTGCTGTTGCAGCTGTATCTTTTTTATTTTTTACTCCCCGACCTGCTCCCCTTTTTGGACGACAAATTTCTCTGCATATGCATCGCGCTGGTTCTTAACTCGGCAGCCTATATCAGCGAAATCGTGCGGGCGGGCATACAAGCCGTGGATCGCGGGCAAGCGGAAGCGGCGCGAAGCCTGGGCATGAGCGGCGTACAAAACATGCTCCGTATCATCCTGCCCCAAGCCGTGCGGAACATCCTGCCCGCCCTTTGCAACGAATTTATCATGGTCATTAAGGAGACTTCTCTGGCCTCCACCTTCTTTATCGGCGACATTATGTCCCAATACAAGAAAATACAGGGGCTGACCTACCTGGTAATCGAACCGCTGCTCATCGCCGGTATCATCTATTTTATGCTGACCTTCTCGCTGAGCAAGGTGGTTGCGGCGTTTGAAAGGAGGCTGAAGACCAGTGACTGATCAACCGATGATCTATGTGGAAGACCTTTATAAGGGATTCGGCACGCTCAAGGTGCTCAAGGGTATTACCGAGCATGTGAACAAGGGCGAAGTTGTGTCGATCATCGGCCCTTCCGGATCGGGCAAGAGCACCTTTCTGCGCTGCCTGAACCTGCTGGAAGAGCCAGACAGCGGAAAAGTGTTTTTCGAAGGTGTGGAAATCACCGCAAAAGGCGTGAATATCAATGTGCACCGGCAGCGTATGGGCATGGTGTTTCAGCTTTTTAACATTTTTCCGCACCTGAGTGTAATCGAAAACATCAGCATCGCACCCACCATGCTCAAGGGTATCCCCAAGGCCCAAAGCAAAAAAGCTGCGGAGCTGCTGCTCGAGCGCGTAGGGCTTCAGGACAAAAGAAACGAACATCCCAGCAAACTTTCCGGCGGCCAAAAGCAGCGGCTCGCCATTATCCGCGCGCTGGCGATGGAGCCGGACGTGATGCTCTTTGATGAGCCCACCAGCGCCCTGGACCCCGAGATGGTGGGCGAGGTGCTGGATGTGATCAAATCCCTTGTGAGCGAGGGAATGACCAGCGTGATCGTGACCCACGAGATGGGCTTTGCCCGCGAGATATCTGATCGCGTGCTGTTTATGGACGAAGGTATGATCGCCGAACAAGGGCCGCCCCAAGCGCTGTTTGGCGATCCCCAGAATCAACGGACCAAAGAATTTTTAAGCAAGGTGTTGTATTAAATATGATGACAAAAACCAAATCCGCCAGCTTTCAAGCAATCGATCAAAACGCCGGGTTGATATGCAGCGTGAACGATCAAGTTTGGGCATACGCCGAGCTTTCGCTGTTGGAAGTCAAGTCCGCCAAGCTCTATTGCGAGGTGCTGGAAGGGCTTGGATTCCACGTGCAAAAAGGAATTTGCGGCATCAAGACGGCTTTTAGCGCCTCCTTTGGATCGGGCGCGCCCATGATCGGCATTTTGGCGGAATACGACGCCCTCTCCGGCCTTTCCCAGCAGGGCGGCGCGCTGTTCCGCAACGAAATTGTTCCCGGCGGCTGCGGGCATGGCTGCGGCCACAACATGCTCGGCGCCGGTGCGCTGGCAGCAGCCATTGGCATCAAGCACTATTTGGAAAACGCGGGGAGCCCGGGCACCGTGGTGCTGTACGGCTGCCCCGGCGAAGAAGGCGGCGCCGCAAAAGCCTTTATGGCCCGGGAAGGCCTCTGGAAGCAGCTGGACGCTGCCCTTACCTGGCATCCCGACGATGTAAACGAAATCGCCACCGGCACCTGTAATTCATGCATCCAAAAGGAGTACAAGTTCTCCGGTGTCTCGGCCCATGCGGCGGGGGATCCGCATCTGGGGCGCTCCGGCCTGGACGCGGTGGAGCTGATGAACATCGGCGTTCAGTTCCTTCGGGAGCATATGCCGGAGACAGGCCGTGTCCATTATGCCATCACCGATGCGGGGGGGCACTCGCCCAATGTGGTGCAGCCCTATGCGCAGGTGCTGTACATGGTTCGCGACATCCAGGTTTCACAAACCCTTGCCCTACAAGCGCGGGTGGACAAAATTGCGCAAGCCGCCGCCATGATGACCGACACGAAGCTCACCGTACGGTTTATTGACGGCTGCGCAAATACCGTGCCGAACTTTACGCTGGAAAGACTACTGCACCAAAACATGGAAGCTGTCGGTGCGCCAAAATACACCGACGAGGAGACGGCTTTTGCACAGGCTCTGCTGGGCACCGTGGAAAACAAATCCGACGCCCTGCCCAGCTTCGCCGCCAAGCAGGACGCGCAGATCGCCCAAACCATTGCGGAATGGACCGGCAACGGCCAAAAACCGCTCAACGACTTTGTGGTGCCTTATTTTTCATCACGCATGCATAGCTTCGGCTCCACGGATGTTGGCGATGTGAGCTGGCTGACGCCCACCGCACAGTTTCGCGCACTGACTTATCCCTCGAACACGCCGGGGCACTCTTGGCAAAACGTCTCCTGCGGCGTTTCCAGCATCGGGCATAAGGGCGTGCTCTACGCAGGCAAAGTACTCGCCGCGTCAGCCATCGACTTATACGAAAAGCCGGAAATACTCAAAGCCGCCGCCGCAGAATTCGCCGAGAAAACCGCGGACGGCTATCAGTGCCCGATACCGCCGGAAGCCATTCCCACAGCGATTGGCGATGCGATGTGATTCATATTACTTTGTAATTCAAAGGCGTTGCTTTAGGGAGCAACGTTTTTTTCATAATGCCATCTTTTGTGTTATACTATTCGTTGTAACCATCCTAGAAAAACGATGGTATTCATAGTACACATCAGAATAAAAAGAGGGGCATGCAGCTTGCCAGAAAATCCGCTTACTCAAGAATTGCTAACCCTATGGATCGAAACGTACAAGGACATGGTGTACCGCATTATCATCAATAGGGTAAAGCATCCATCGGACGCAGACGACATTTTCCAAGAGGTTTTTGTGAAAGCCGTGCGCTTTGGCCACACCCTTGTGGGCAGGGAGCCGGAGCATATCAAGCATTGGCTGATTCGTGTAACCCTTCAACAATGCGGCACGTGGTTTCACCGGTGGAAGAGGGTCGAAACCGATTCTTATGAAGAAAATCTGGAATCGGGGAAATGGGGCGGGCAAACACGGGAACCCCATGTCCTGATGCGGGGCGATGAACTAACAGACCTTCGTGAAGAAAAATTGATACAAGCGCTTCAGAGGCTGTCGCCCGATCACCGGACAGTCATCTTTTTGCATTACTACGAGCAACTGCCCCTTCAGAAAATAGCGGTGATGCTGGGGCGAAACGAAAACGCGGTAAAACAAAGGCTGCACAATGCCCGAAAGAAGCTGAGAATGTGGATGAATGGAGGGGCCCTATCGTGAAGGACGTGTACAAAGATGCCATGGATGCCGTGAAGGCGCCCGACGCGCTTGTTGAAAAAACGCTGAAATGGATGCTGGAAGAGCATAAACAACTGGAAGTAAAAACCGAAGCGGCCACCGACCTTGCCGACCTGAATCAAATCAAGGTTTCGCCCAAGAAAACGCGCTGGGTTACCCACGTGGCGCTGCCTGTTGCCGCGTGCCTGTGCCTATGCCTCACGGTGATCGTACCCCGCCTATCCAATCGTGGAGTAGATATACAGCATCCGCCTGTTGTTAGTGGCACCAATGGATCTACAGAAAGCATCGTTCAAGCGTTGGCAACAGACAATCTTGCTACGCGAAGCGGCCCAGCCACCCAATATAGAGAAACGGGAACCTACCAAATCAAAGGCGAATATGTTCGTTTAGTCTCTTTTGCATACGACAGAAACGGCCTTTGCTGGGTGCAATGCGAGGTTCTGTACGGAGACACGCTGCGGCGCGTGTATACGGGCTTAACCCGCTTTGATACGACTACCTTCGATCTTCGCGGCGTGCCCGAGGAAACCCCGCTGGATCATCAGGCCAAGGTTATCGCAATATCCAAGGCCATGTATGGCCCAGGCGAAGGGTATGACACCTACGCTCAACTGACGGTAAACGAAGGCCAAACCGTTACCGTCATCACCATAGAAAATGCGTATGCCCAGGTGGAGTGGACGACCCCCACACAAAGCTATCGCGCCTGGCTCCCACTCCATTCGCTAAATTTGTTGTAACCTTATGGATAGCGCCGCGGTATTCATATCGGAACAACAAACAAAAACAACAAATGGGAGGCGAAAGGTATGAAACGGTGGCGGCAATGGATCCTGTGTTTGGGCTTGGTGGTTGTGCTGATACCCTTGGCAGCGCTTGCGGATGGTTTGGCTCCTACTGATACGCCTATCGAAGGATTGGCCATCGATAGGCTGGCGACCCGCAACGGCCCCGGCACGGAGTACAGGGAAACAGGAACCTACAAGGTTGAAGGTGAGTCGATCCAAATCATCTCCCGCGCATACGACAGAAACGGCCTTTGCTGGGTGCAATGCGAGGTTCTCTACGGCAACAAGCTGCGGCGCGTCTATACGGGTTTACAGCGCTTTGATGCAGCTACATTCGATCTTGGCAGCGTGTCCGAGGAAGTTTCGCTGGATCATCAGGCCAAGGTTACCGCTACATCCAAGGCCATGTACGGGCCGGGCGACGAGTATGCCACTTACACTGAACTGACGGTTGAACAAGGGCAGACTGTAACCGTGATTGCCATTGAGAGCGATTATGCCCAAGTGGAGTGGACGACCTCCATCCAAAGCTATCGCGCCTGGGTGCCGGTCCACACGCTGCATTACTAACCCAAGCAGGCAGGAACCTTGAGCAATCGAGGTTCCTGCCGCTATTGATTATCCGGGAGGTTTGTATGAAACATATTTTTGCGCGGTGCTTGTTGATGCTGATGTGCCTGGCAATGAGCTCGGGTACATTGGCGGAGGGTTATGTTTGGGTGATACCGCCACAGTTTGACGATGTACTTGCTTTTAGCGATGGCTTGGCAGGGGTATGGGTTGGCGATTGGGACACAGGAAAGTGCGGCTTCATTGATAAAACGGGCAAGTTAGTTGTCCCGTGTACGTATGACGATTCGGGTCCATTCTCCGAGGGTTTGGCACGGGTGATGGTTAGCGATGGAGAAACGGAAAAATGGGGTTTTATTGACAAGATGGGCAAAGAAGTCGTGCCACCGCAATATGACTGGGCGGAGGATTTTTGCGATGGCTTGGCAATGGTTTTTGTTGGTGATGGGCAGTGGGGTGACTGGGACATCGTTGAAGGAGGAAAATGGGGCTTTATTGACAAGACGGGCAAGGAAGTAGTGCCCGTTGAGTATGACAAAGTCGGCGAATTCCACGAAGGCCGGGCAAGCGTTATCAAGGATGGCAAGCTGGGTTTCGTTGACGGAAACGGCACGGTTGTGATTCCGCTGACCTATGACATTGATTGGCCCCCGCAAGCGGCGTGGTATCTGGATGTGATGCCATTTTTTTCTGAAGGCTTGGTTGCGATTTGGGCCGGTGATATCATAAGCGGTCCATATGGTTATATCGACAGAGACGGCCATGTGGTTATACCGTTTGATTATGATTATGCCGCGCCTTTCTCCGAAGGGCTGGCGTATGTCAGCAAGGGGGGATTTCTTGAGACCTATGAATCCCCCTTAAAGGGAAAATACGGCTTTATCGACAAGGCTGGCGAGGTGGTCGTGCCGCTGGTGTACGACTGCGGTTATCGGTATTGGGGGATCATCTTCGAGCGGCAATTTGTAGATGGATTCGCAACCGTCAGTAAAGGGGTTTTTGGGGAGGACATGCAATATGGCATGATGGACAAGACAGGTACCGTCATCTTGCCAATTGAATATGATTGGGTTTACCATTTGAACGATGGCCTGGCCCTCGCCGGGTTCGGCAGTGATTACGGCGATTGCTGCTTCGGCTGGGAATGGTGGAAAAGCTGTGGCCTCGTAGACAAAACGGGCAAGGAGGTTGTTCCGTTTGGCACCTATGATAATATAGCGACATTTAAAGAAGGACTCGCGAAGGTATCTCGTGGCTTCAGCAGAGACAAGTATGGCATGGCCGAGTATGGCACCGGCACATATGGTTTCATAGACACAACGGGCAAAGAAGTTGTGCCCTGCATTTTCGAGGATGCGCGTTCTTTTTCCGAAGGTTTGGCAGCGGTCTTGGTTGATGAGAAATGGGGCTATATAGCCATTGTGAAGTAAACGGGAAGAGGTTTTGGTATGAGATATATTTTTGCGCGGTGTTTGTTGATACTGATGTGCTTGGCCATGAGTTCGGGTGCCTTGGCCGAAGGCTATGTTTGGGTGATACCACCGCAGTTTGACGATGCAAGAAATTTCAGCGAGGGTTTGGCGGCGGTTAGGGTTGGCGACAAATGGGGCTTCATTGATACGGCCGGCAAAATCATTGTGCCGCCGAAGTACGACAGTGTACATGGGAGCGACTGGTTTTGGAACGACGATGCTGGTGCTTTTTGCGATGGCATGGCAGGCGTTATGGTTGGCGAATGGCGCACGGGAAAGATCGGCTTTGTTGACGCAATGGGCAAAGAAGTTGTGCCGTGTACGTATGACAATGCGGGTTCATTCTCCGAGGGTTTGGCGGCGGTCATGATTAGCGACGGGAAAACGGAAAAATGGGGCTTCATTAACAAAATGGGCAAGGAAGTTATACCGCCTCAGTACGACTGGGTAGGGGAATTTAACGATGGCCTGGCAACGGTTTTTGTTGGCGATGCAAGATGGGGTGATGTAGGAATTGTTGACGGAGGAAAATGGGGGGTCATTGACAAAACGGGTAAGAAAGTTGTGCCCATTGAGTATGACATGATCGGTGAATTCCGCGAAGGCCGGGCAAGCGTTATCAAGGACGGGTTGCTGGGCTTCGTTGACGAAGTCGGCGCGGTTGTGATTCCGCTGACCTATGAGTTCGATTGGCCTCCGCTGATGGCGTCGTATCAGGATGTGATGCCATTTTTCTCCGAAGGACTGGCTGCAATTTGGATTGAAGATATGGCAAACGGCCCATATGGTTATATCGACAGGGACGGCAATGTGGCCATACCGTTTGAATATAGCTATGCCGCGCCTTTTTCCGAAGGGCTGGCATATGTGAGTGAAGGCAGCATTTTTGAATATGACCCTGACGCCACGGAGGGGAAATTTGGCTTTATCGATAAGGCTGGCGAGATGATCGTGCCGCTGATGTATGACTGTGATTATGAGGAACACGGAATCCTGCTGGAGCAATTCTTTGTCGGCGGACTTGCGTGCGTCAGCAAAGGAATAGTGGATGAGACCATGCAATATGGCATGATTGACAGGACGGGCGCGGTGGTTGTGCCCATCCAATATGATTGGATTTGGCAACGTGGGTACCATTGGAACTTTGACGATGGGCTGGCCCTCGCTGGATTCGGCGATGATTCCCGCGGTTCACAATACTGGAATAGCTGTGGCCTCGTAGACAAAACGGGCAGGGAGGTTGTCCCAGTTGGCCGCTATGATGAAATAGAGCAGTTTAGCGAAGGGTTCGCACGGGTATTGTACGGAGCCACCAGGGGCGAGTTTAGCGCCCTCGAATATGGCACCGGCACATATGGCTTCATAGACACAACGGGCAACGAAGTTGTGCCATGCATTTTCGAGGATGCGCGTTCTTTTTCCGAAGGTTTGGCAGCGGTCTTGGTTGATGAGAAA
>WQXF01000103.1 GCA_009784985.1 Clostridia bacterium
ATCTCAAAACCCGCATACGGGGTCGCAACGGCCATCTTTCCAACATAGACTGCGGCAAGGCGCTATGTGAGCTGGCCAACACCGGCGTCCGCACCTGCGTATTGGGCCACTTGAGCCAAGAGAACAACCTGCCCGAGCTGGCCTATCAAACCGCAATCGACGCGCTGGCCACCCAAGGCATCAGCTGCGGCGAGGATTTCCACCTGGACATCGCCTGGCGCGACCGGCCCAGCACAGCCTATACCATCGCGTAACGAAATGGAAAGTGGAGAGTGGAAAATGGAAAACGAGGGTAGATTCCCCTCCCCCGTCGCTGCTCTTGCGCTGGTGCTGCTGGCCTTTGTGGGGATGCAGATCTTAAGTGTGCTGTGGCGCTTGATTTTTCCGTTTGTGGATGGGTCGGCAAACACACGCTATATAGAGATACTGGTGCAACAATGCCTGATGCTGGCACTGCCCGCCGCCCTGTACCTGCTGCTCAAACGCCCGCAGGCAACGGCTTTGCGTATGCGAGTCCTGCCGGTGGGGACTTGTGTTTGCTTGCTATTGGCTGCGATAGCATCCATGTTTGCCATCAGCGCGCTCACCGTGCTCTGGGCGTTGCTGATGGATGCGCTGGGCCTCCCGCTGGTGGGATCGAGCGTGCCTACGCCCGGCGGTGCCGGTGAGCTATGGCTGTCGCTGCTGGTGATTGGAATCGCGCCTGCCCTATGCGAAGAATTGCTGTTCCGGGGGCTGTTGTTGCCCTCAATGGAGAGACTGGGCACCCGCCGGGCAATGCTGATCAGCGGCCTGCTGTTTGCGCTGATGCACGGCTCCATCACCGCGCTGCCCGCTCACCTGCTGCTGGGTTTTGTGCTGGGCTATCTGCTGGTGGGGTACGGTTCACTGCTGGCGCCTATGCTATTCCATGCCGCATACAACGGGGCCGTGATGCTGCTTGCCTATGCGCAGCAAAGCGTTGCCTTGGATCAGTTGGAACAGCCCACCTTCACGGCGGCGGAGGTGGCCGCCAGCGTTGTGCCCATGTTATGCGTCGCCGCGCTGATAGCTGGGGCACTGATCTGGTTGCCTATGGGCCGTGCAGCCCGCGATAAAAATCCCCCGCCCCACTATGAGCCTTCGGGGAAACGCCTGCCCGCCGGGGCAAAGGCGCTGCTGGTACTTTTGTTACTGTACTTTGTGTTTATATACGTTGCGAATATGATGATGGCCGCTCATTGGGGTTGACTACGTGGGGAATACGTAGTACGATGGTATCAGCAAAGGGGCAAAGCAAATGACAGTAGCGGAATTCGTAAGATCCCTAAAGAAGCAATCAATCAAATTCAAAGAACATGGCACAAAAGAGCGAATTTCAAAAGACCTGGGGCTAAAATAACCCCTCCCTTGCTACCCAAAACTCTGAGGAGAGATTAGCATGAAGTATGTGTATCCAGCGGTTTTCCATCCAGAACCCGAAGGCGGATTTAGCGTCTTTTTCCCGGACATCGGGCGCGGCGCAACGCAGGGGGAAACGGTAGCAGAATGCATTGAAATGGCGCAAGATTTTTTGGGTTTGGCGCTATACCGCATGGAAGATG
Organism: Clostridia bacterium; assembly: GCA_009784985.1. GTDB lineage: Bacteria > Bacillota > Clostridia > Christensenellales > Aristaeellaceae > WQXF01. Next base: position 1,584 of record WQXF01000103.1, read on the forward strand.
GATCGCAACCCCTCCCCGCCGTCAGCCGTATGGAAGACGTTGATGCGGAGAGCGCCGACATCGTTACCCTGATATCTGCCGACACAGAGACCTATCGGCGTTACTACGAAAACCGCTTAATCAAAAAAACTTTGAATATCCCCTCATGGCTCAATGAGAGGGCTGAGGCCGCAAATATCAATTTTTCACAAACCCTGCAAAAGGCGCTAAGGGAAGAGTTGCAGTTAGTAACAACAAAATAGGAGCATCGGCATGAACACGGCGATCTTATGTGTAGGCAAACTCAAGGAACGCTTTTTCCGCGAGGCTGCCAACGAGTACCTCAAGCGCCTGCGGCGGTTCGGCGCCTGTGTTGAGATCGAGGTGGCGGACCTGCCCGAACCGGCCAACGCATCTGCCGCCCAAGAGGCCGAGGTACGAAACAAAGAGGGCGAACGGTTGCTAGCAGCATTGCGCCCCGGCGATTACGTGGTAGCGCTATGCGTAAACGGCGCCCAAAGCTCCAGCGAGGCCCTTGCAAAGCGCGTAGCGGCCTGGCATGTCCGGGGCGGCATCAAACGAGTGGTGTGGGTCATCGGCGGCTCTTTGGGATTGAGCGAGGCGGTTGTTGCCTGTGCCAACGAGCGGCTATCGCTCTCGGCGATGACCTTTCCCCACCAACTGGCCCGGGTGGTATTGTTGGAGCAGCTCTATCGCGCCAACAAGATCGTGGCCAACGAACGTTATCACAAATGACTGCGGGATTTTACTCTTTTAGGTATAGGGATATGGGCGCCAGCGTCGCGGAATGTGTTTCTGCTAGCGTATAGCTCACGCCCCGCACCAAAATCTCCTGTGGCGGCTCCCTACGCATGGTAAGGATCGCGTCGGGCACAAAGGCCGGATCCTCACGCTCGGAAAGGTATCGTGCCTCCACATAGCGCACGTCGTACCGGGCATCGCGGAAGGCGTACAGCGCCGGATAAACGCCCAGATTGCAACGGGTCACGCCAATGGAGCGCACATCGGCGGCATCTGCGCTTTCCCGGATGGCGGCAAGTCCCTCCTCACCGATGCCGGTGGAGAAGGCGCGCATCCTTTCGTATGAGGCGTTAAATCTGCCAAAACCGACCGAATTGGCGCTCAGCGTCCGCGCCAACCCTGGCGCGTGCACCAGCGGCTGAAACATGTTAAACAGCAGCGCCCCCGCGGCCATGTATACCGCTATCGCCACCGATACGCAGGCAATGCCGCGCCGGACACGCCCAGCGCCAAAGGCCACGGGCACGAGCCCCAGGGCGATCAGCAGGGATGGCAACAAGTAGCGCGGTATGGAAGAAGTAAACCGTAGCATCACCGCAATAGCCAAATACCCACCAAGCACAGCCAACGCCAGCGCCGCCGGAAAACGGCGGTTCTTTTTTCTCCATAACGCTACAATGAGCAGCATCGCGATGGCAGCATACCCCATCGCGCTCTGTACTGGGCTGGTGCGGGTATCGTGCAACTGCACGCCGGTAAATGCCCTGGGCGTATAATTCTCAAGGGAGGTCTCCGGGGCGTTGAGGGGCACATTCAGCCAGATGCACACTCGGGACACGCATCCGTCCACCACCCAATTCAGAAACGGCACCGGCGTGTTGGTAAGGTTATAGCTTAGATTTTTGGTGGCCAGCGCCACGCGGAAGCGGGGATTGTTGGTGGGGACGTGCTGGGCGTTGGTCTCCGGCAGATCAAAGGCCAGGAAGTCGCCGTCTAGGTCAGCAGCGTTGCGCACAAAAAAACCGGCGTTGATCAACAACACACAAACCAGGACAACGGCAGGCAACATCCGTATATCGTGCCAAGCGCGGCGCTTGCACATCAGGCCAAAGGCCAGCAGCGCTAGCGGCCCCAGCACAGCCAGGGTATTGAGCTTGGTAAGCAGCGCCAGCCCGGCGGAACCTCCGGCGCACACCGCCCACCACAGCCCAGCGCCCCGCTCCTCACAAAAAGAACTGCGCCCATACATTGTTACATAATAAGCAGCCACCACACACCAGAATGCGGCCACCAGATCACTTTGGGTGCTTGAGGCCTGCAGGATCGCCAGGGGCGTGGTGGCGGCCAGCACGGCGGAAAGCCAGCGTCCTTTTGGGCCCGCCCCCAACTCCGACGCGATACCGGCGGCAGCCAGGATGCTGCCCGCGTACGCAAACCACTGCACAAGGTTGGCTAGCCGGTCGCTTCCGCCGCTGAGCACCTGCAATTGCAAAACAAAAAAACTCGCCAGTGGGCCGGTGAACAATTGGCGGCCTATTTCGGTGGGATAGTTGTGTACCGACGCGTTTTTCATCCAAAAAAACACCCGGGGCATGTGGTACACGATGCTATCGTAGTTCATCGGCGGATACAGGAGCGCCGAAAGCAGTGTGCCCAGCAGGCAAAAACCAACCACCGCGCCCCCGATCCACGCGTACCATGATGCCTTGAAGCTTGGCCGACGCATAGAAAACACCAACGCCCTGCGCAACCCCGCCTGCAGCGGCTTAGCAAACAGCACACAGGCGGCGGCGCAGAGCACCAGCCAACATACCGACACACCCACAGCCGTACACCAGGCGGGCAGGCTGAGGGCCTCACAAATCAGCACGGTGCCCAAACCAAAGCACACCGTTGCATCCAGCGCGGCACGGGTTAAACCAGTCCGCTGTCCATACCGGATGAAAAAGACGATTCCCCAGGCGGCGATTAGAACGAGAATCATTTATTTTTCTCCTTATGTATCCATGCGAATCAGCCATTTTGTAGGGGCGATTATTAATCGCCCGAAGAGGCTGGCGGGCGATTGATAATCGCCCCTACGGGAACGGCAGGCTTGACCGTTGTAGGGCGCGGCGCCTCGACGCGCCGCCGCATTGCAACAAAGTTGCGTTATTTGGGGCGAATCACGGCGCGCCGAGGGCGTCGCGCCCTACGCTTGATTCGTATTATCAGTCCTCCGGCAGTTCGTCTTCGCCTTCCCGCTGCTCTTCTTCACTCATCGCTTGGCGGCCCATCTCCTCTTCAGAAAGTTCAGAAAGGGGTTGCCATGTCCCTTCAGGAGCAGGGGCAAAGGTATCGGTGGTTGCTAAAGGCTCCGGCGACTCCAGTGGCGGCTCCGGGCCGCGCTGGTTTAGGCCGATGATCAGTATCACAATCAGCACCAACGCCACCATGCTAGCGATGGCGATCAATAGGGATCTTTGCTGTCGGTTCATACGTGTGCCTCCTATGCCAACTCAATCAGCCCGTAATCGCCGTCGTTGCGGCGGTAGGCCGTACAAATCTTGTTATTTTCGGTGTTGTGGAACATGTAAAAGTTATGCCCAAGCAGCTCCATTTGGAGTACCGCATCTTGTACGGTCATGGGCTTGGCCTCGTAGCGTTTGAGCTTTACCACGCGGAAATCCTCACCAGCAGCCTCATCCACGTCAGCCTCGGCCTCCATGGCCGAAAGCTCCGCATCCTCGCCGGGTTTGATGGAGTCACGCAGGTGGCGCGTCATGCGAGTCTTGTGTTTTTTTACCTGGCGCTCCAGCACGTCGATGCCCTTGTCCAGCGCGGGCATGGCGCTGTCCCGCTCCTCGTTTTCGGCGCGCAACTGTTGCCCGCCATAGGGCATGTTGATCTCGACTTTGAATACGTTCTTTCTCTCCGCAATCTTCACCAGTACGGTAACCGAGTCGGCCCCCTCGTAACGGTAATAAGAATCCAGACGCTGATGTAGTTTTTTTTCCATGGTGCGCAAAACATCTTCGGGGAGCCTGGCGTCCTTGGTAATAAAGCGTACGTTCATGGTACAACCTCCTCTTGTGGATGATCCCGTTCTGATTATACCATGGACGTGGGCTTGTGAACAACTTGCAGACAAACTTAATCTAAATTTTCGGAAAGTCTTGTATTTTCCGTCCCTATTGTTTACAATATAAGCTGGCCAAAAATGAGTAGAGGGATGTATTGCATGTCACCCGAAAGCGCCAACGCATCAAAAATTTCCAAGGCAGACAGGCTCCTGCTGGATTACCTGTTTGACCTGCTTATTAAAAACGCCCCGCCCCCGGAGCCCGCGTTGCCCAACTCCTTAAAGAATGACCCCAAATACAAAGAACTTCTTACCCAAATCATGGACATCCGCGCGCTCAGCGCCAGCCTGCGCAACGGCGAGCTGGAACATACCGTGGCCAGCCGGGGTTTTGTGTTGTCCAACATCAAAACCGTACAAACCAATATGCGACAGCTTGCTTGGCAAGCCAAGCAGATCACCGAGGGGGATTATCCGCAAAAAGTAGAGTTCCTGGGCGAGTTCTCTGAAACCTTTAGCGAAATGACCCAACGATTGCTGGATACCACCGCGCAACTGATCAGCCTGGCCAATGTGGATACCCTCACCAAGGTGGCCAATCGCCTTGCCATGAATCGTTTTTTGGCCTTTGCTTTTGCCGAGGCCCAGAGTAACGACGCCGACCTGTGCGTGCTGATGCTGGACATCGATCACTTTAAAGAAGTAAACGACACCTTTGGCCACAGCGCCGGTGATCAGGTGCTGGTGGAGGTGGCGCAGCGCATCCAATCACAAACGCGGCAAACCGACTTCCTGGCACGGTATGGCGGCGAGGAATTTGTGGTGGTGCTGCCCGAAACCAGTATGGAGATCGCCCACAGGGTGTGCGACCGCATCCTTAAGTGCGTGCGCGCAACGCCGGTGATATGTGACGATGGCGTGAACATTTCGGTAACCATCAGCATCGGGGTAAGCCGCCTTCAGCCCGAAGACAAGGACTCGGCGCAAATCCTGTCGCGGAGCGACGTAGCCCTTTACGAAGCCAAGCGCACCGGCCGGGACCGCTGGTGCGAGTACAAGCCGGAATTGTCGATGTAAGGAATCCCCCGCCACTACGGTGGCCCTCCCCCCTTTAACAAGGGGGGTAATGGGATTTTATCGGAATCTTCATTCTCAGCCCTTACCTCCCTTGTTAAAGGGAGGGGGACCGCCGCAGCGGTGGAGGGGTTCATGCAGGCGACTTTGGCAGCAGCAAATTTGTTGGCTTGGTAAAAATTCGGTTGCAAATGCTGTCGCCCTTATTTTGATGTAAAGGAAGACGCCCATGAAAATCACACACTGCAAAACCAATCATGTCACCAATCCCCTGGGCTATGCAATGGACAAGCCCTCCTTCCGCTACCAAGTGGAAGGAGCCGTGGGCAAAACGCAAAAGGCCGCGCGGGTTTGCGTATCTACCCAGGCGGATATGTCCGCCCCGATTTGGGATTCTGGTTTTTCAACGGAGATCGACAGCCTGGCGTATCAGCCCGATATGGCCCTATCCCCCCGCACGCGGTATTACTGGACAGTTTCTGTCCAAACCGATGCGGGCGAAGAGGCCACTTCGGATGTCCATTGGTTTGAAACCGCCAAGATGGCCGAACCATGGCAGGCACAATGGATCACCTGCGACAGCACCGAACCCCGCCATCCGGTATTTGAAAAAGAATTGCCCGTGCAAAAACCAATCGCTTCCGCCCGGCTGTACATCTGCGGCCTGGGGCTCTACGAAGCATTCCTGAACGGGGAACGGATCGGCGAGGAATACTTTACGCCCTACTCCAACAACTACAACCAGTGGCTGCAATACCAAACCTACGATATCACCGCCCAACTGCAAAGGGGCGGCAAACTTTCGGTTTTGCTGGGCAACGGCTGGTACAAGGGCCGCTTTGGTTTCACATCGTCGATGGACGCCAAGGGCTTTTACGGCGACAGCTGGAAGCTGATTGCCGAGATTCGTATCGAATATGCCGATGGAAGCCAGACGGTTTTGGGCACGGACCAAAGCTGGCAGGTTACCCGGTCCAACATCACTTTTTCAAACCTTTACGATGGAGAGCATGCGGATGCGAATCTCGAACCCGGCACGCCGGTTTCCGCCATGCTTTGCGAAAAACCATCCGCGCCTCTAACGGCCCGCTATTCCACTGCGGTTTCGATTTATGAGCAATTGAAACCTATTGCGCTGATCCATACCCCGGCAGGTGAAACCGTGCTGGACATCGGGCAAAACCTTGCCGGTTCCTTTCGCTTAAAAGTGCATATCCCCAAAGGCAAAAAAATGCATTTGCAGTTTGGCGAGATCATGCAAAACGATTGCTTTTATCGCGACAACCTGCGCACCGCCAAAGCCGAATACATCTGGATTTCCGACGGCAACCCCCATGTTTTGCAGCCGCGCTTCACTTTTTACGGCTATCGTTACGTAAAGTTAGAAGGCGTTTCCAACCTTGCTAAAGACGATTTTACCGCCTTGGCGCTCTATTCAGACATCGCGCCTGTGGGTACCATCCAGACCGGCATCGCCTTGGTAAATCAACTGATTGAAAACACCAAGTGGGGGCAAAAAGGCAATTACTTGGATGTGCCCACCGATTGCCCCCAGCGGGACGAACGTATGGGCTGGACGGGGGACGCCCAAGTTTTTAGCCCCACCGCCGCCTACCTAACCGACTGCTACGCCTTTATGCGCAAATACCTGTTTGATATCGCCCAGGAGCAAAAGGAGCATGGCGGCATGGTGCCCGACGTGGCGCCCGCCGCCGGGCACGGAAACACCGCCTGCGCCTGGGGCGACGCCACCTGCGTGATCCCTTGGAACATGTATGTTTTTTACGGCGATCCCCTGGTTCTCCGCGAGCATTATGACAGCATGAAGGCCTGGGTGGATTACCTAGAGAGGCTGGACGGCGATACCCACGAATGGGGCAAGCGCTTCCATTACGGAGACTGGCTAGCCCTGGATCGTTTCTCTGTGCGACCGGATGAAGCCCTGGGCGGCACAGACACGGGCTTGATTGCCAATGTCTATTATCGTCATAGCGCCATCTTGACCGCCAAAGCCGCCAAGGTACTGGACAAAACCGAGGATGAAAAACGCTATACCGCCCTGGCCGACCGGCTGCTTGCTTACATCCAACACGAATACTTTTCCGCCACGGGCCGCTGCTGCATCGACACGCAAACCGCCCACATCATGACGCTATACTTTGGCCTCCAAAAAGACAAAGCCCGCGCCAAAGCAGCCTTGGACAGGCTGTTCGAGCTCTCCGGCGGAAAGCTCAGAACGGGGTTTGTAGGCACGCCGCTGATGTGCAACGTGTTTTCGGACATGGGCGATTCGGCCATGGCGTACAAACTGCTTCTGAATGAAGAATACCCCGGCTGGCTCAATGAGATCAAACTGGGCGCAACCACCATTTGGGAACGGTGGAACAGCGTAAATGAAGACGGCAGCGTCTCTTCCACCGGCATGAACAGCCTGAACCACTATGCCTACGGCTCCATCGTAGAATGGATTTTCCGGCACGGGGCGGGCATCAATCCCGTAGAAGACACGCCGGGGTTCCGCAAGGCGGTCATCAAGCCGCAGCCGAACAAGCAGCTTGGCTATTTGGCCGCCAGTTACCGCTCGGCGGCGGGCCTGTACGAATGCGCGTGGAAGGTATTAAGCGAAAATCGTTTGGAGTTAAACGTTACGGTGCCCTTTGGTTGCACAGCGGAATTGCATCTGCCCCTTTCGCAGGAAGGCGTTCATCTTTTGACCGCCGGCAGCTATCGTTTTGATTATGAAACCATGGCTCCGATAGCATAAAGCGCAGCGGCGATCTTTTGCTTAAGATCGCCGTAGCGTTCTTTATTATAAGCACACTGCGGGTCACAGCGCTTTTCTATTGGATACCGCCAACTGGGCCCACGCCTGTATTCGTCTGGCTCCCAGGCATACCGGGCCTCGATGTGGGTGTGCAAAAAAGCATCTGCGTTCATCATGGTTTGATAATTGATGCGCAAAGGGCTACACGCCTGGATAATCGCATCGCCAATCAGGGTGGTATCCAGCAGGTATTGGCGGCGTTCGGCCACGGATAGCCCGTTTAACGAATCAGCCTGGGGGTAGGCCAGCAGCACGCAATAACCCGGCAAAAACTGATAATCGCCCATCACAACAAATCCACTGCGCAGTTTTGCGATCAGGGTGGGGTTTTCGTTGCGCACGCAAGAGCCGATACGGTCGAGTTTCCAGGGTTCCATTACAGCACCTCCAATTGCGCAACAATCCTTTGTAGGGGCGGATTCCATATCCGCCCGAAACGTGATGTTGAGGCGAACGAAATCAGGGTGGGCGAAAATGGATTTCGCCCCTACAAGGTCACGGCCATGCACGCCCGCCCCTACGCATTCTGCTCGTTCCTTTTCCGTGATTCCTGCCGCTTGCGCATGGTTGGATCGAGCACCCGCTTGCGCATGCGCAACGATTTGGGCGTGATCTCCAACAATTCATCATCATCGATAAACTCCAGGCACTCCTCCAGCGTGAGCGCCCGCATGGACACCAGCTTTAGCGCATCTTCCGCTCCGGCGGAATTGCGTATGGAGGTAAGGTGCTTTTTTTTGCATACATTTACGTCGATATCGCCGCCCCTGGAATTTTGCCCCACAATCATGCCGGTGTACACCGGGATACCCGGCCCGCAAAATAGCGTACCTCGGGCTTGGGCGTAGTACAAGCCGTATTGCACGGCATCGCCGGTTTCAAAGCTTACCAGGGCGCCCTGGGGACGGCGGGGCACCTCGCCCTTGTGAGGTTCGTACCCCTCAAATACAGCGGACATCACACCCTCGCCCCGTGTGTCGGTTAAAAATTCCGACCGGTACCCAAACAATCCCCGGGAGGGCACGCTGAACTCCAGGCGCACCCGGTCGGCTCCGCTCATCTC
>WQXF01000104.1 GCA_009784985.1 Clostridia bacterium
CAGCACTCGCTGCCCAAAGAGAAAAGGGCGCGGGTGTTGCGGCATCCGCAGATTCGCGGCGGGTTTGTGGAGTTGTTGTTGTGTACGGATACAGGTATACGCCAGGTGACGATTTCTAAACGGAATGGGGATGCCTACAAGCGTGCGCGGAAGGCGCGGGCTGGGGATGTGCTAGAAATCCAATAAAACAACCTTACAAACCCCTGTCAACTCCCGACTTTCCATACCAATCGCTGATTCGCTCCAATCCGCGCCCACAGCTTCCGCAGGGCGCATCCCCCGCAGCAGCACACGATATGGCCTATCATCGCTGGGCGTCACGGTCAGCTTGTTCTTAGCCCGGCGGATCACAAAGGTTTTGCTCACCGAACCATCCAGCGCCGGAATTTCCACTCGCTTTTCTGTGCCTTCGGCCATGGGGAAGATGTGCAGCGATACGCCCTGGGCATAGTCATAGTCCGGGCGGGTTTTGTCGGCACCCATAGCGATCACCGCGCCGTCGGGCACCCACAGGGGCATGCTGAAAAAGTCGTACTCCTCACGTTTCCAACGGCCACCGGTTTCCCGCCGCCCGTCTGTCAGATGCGTCCAGTTCCCCTCGGGCAGGTAGTAGGTTGCTTCGTTGTTTGCATGCATCACCGGCACCACCAGCAGGGAATCACCCAGCATATATTGGCAGTCCAGCGTATCGCAACCCGGATCATCGGGGAACTGCATGGCCATGGGGCGCATTGTAGGCGCGCCGTACAGATGGGCCTCCCGAGCCATTTGATACAGATAGGGCATCAGGGCGCACTTTAGGTGCAAAAAGTGCCGCAGTACATCGCAGGCTTCCTCACCAAACAGCCAGGGCACACGGTACGAAGTAGAACCGTGCAAACGGCTATGTGAGCTGAGCAAGCCAAAGGCGCACCAGCGCTTGTATACATCGGGCGGGGCGGTATGCTCAAAGCCGGAGATATCGTGGCTCCAGAAACCAAAACCGCTCTGGGCTAGCGAAAGCCCGCCACGCAGAGTCTCGGCCATGGAGGGATAGTTGGCGCTGCAATCCCCCCCCCAGTGCACGGGGAATTGCTGGCCGCCCGCAGTGGCGCTGCGGGCAAAAAGTGCCGCCTCCCCCACCCCACGCTCCTGCTCCAGCAGCTCAAACACGCACTTGTTGTACAGATGGGTATAGTAGTTGTGCATGGCCACGGGGTCGCTGCCGTCGTGGTAAGCGATATCACGCACGGGGATGCGCTCACCAAAGTCGGTCTTAAAGCAATCCACGCCCTGATCCAGCAGTTTCTTGAGTTCTGCCTGATACCAAGCCCACGCGGCGGGATTCGTAAAATCCACCAAGCCCATGCCGGCCTGCCACATATCGGTTTGCCACACGCTGCCGTCGGTTTTTTTTACCAGATAGCCCTTTTCCATGCCCTCGGCAAACAGTGTGCCATGCTGGGCGATATACGGGTTGATCCACACGCAGATTTTGAGCCCCAGGGCCTTATACCGCGCCAGCATCTGGGCGGGATCCGGGAAGGTATGTACATCCCAGGTAAAGTCGCACCACTGGAACGACTCCATCCAGAAACAATCGAAGTGGAATACGTGCAGGGGGATGTCCCGGTCGGCCATGCCTTGAATAAAAGAAGTAACGGTTTCCTCGTCATAGCTGGTGGTAAATGAAGTCGTGAGCCACAAACCAAAGCTCCAGGCCGGGGGCAGCGCAGGCCGCCCGGTGAGGGCGGTGTACTTGTCCAGCACCTGCAGGGGCGTGGGCCCGTAGATCACAAAATACTCCAGCGCTTCGCCTTCTACAGAAAATTGGGTGCGCTCCACCTTTTCACTCATCACCTCAAAAGAGACATCGCTGGGGTGGTTCACAAACACACCGTAGCCCCGGTTGGTCATATAAAAAGGCACGTTTTTGTACGCAATCTCCGACGAGGTGCCGCCGTCTTCATTCCACATGTCCACGGTTTGGCCGTTTTTTAGGTAGGGCGTAAACCGCTCGCCCAGCCCGTACACGCACTCCCCTACGTCCATCTCTAGCGAATCCACCATGTATGTTTTTCTGGTTTCCCGGTTGAGTATGTGGGCCATGCCCCGGTATCCACTGCGGGTCACAAGCTTGTCCCCAGCCCAAAAGCTCACGGCCCAACTGCCCGGCCGCTTGTCTACCTGTGCCCGCAGGGCGCCGCTGGTGAGGGAAACGGATTCAGGCTCGTCGTTGATCTCCACCGGGCAGGGCTGTTCAAACAGCTCAAAGTTGGGGCCGCGCCTTTTTTCGCCCAGGTGATGGGCCAGCCGCACCCGGATCACATCCGCCATGGGCGAATCCATGTCTACCGTGATGGTGGCGCTGTTGAGGGTATCGCCGCGATGGCTGATGTGGCGGGAGGCAGCCAACACACGCAAGCCGTTTTCTTTTGCATTGTGACGCACATACTCCACCGCAAAGTTGGGTGTAAATTCCGGCCGCATGTTCCAGTACCCGCTGGTAAACCGCATACGATCATCCTCCAAATCCTATCAAATCTTATGTTTTTATTGGAACACGGTTTCAGCGCCGCGCACAGCCAGTACCCGCAAGGATACGGCTTGCACGCGCAAACGTTGTATGCCGCCTTCTGCGTATTGTTCCAGCACGCCGGTCACCTCCACCCAATCGTTAAACTTGGGGTAGGGCTGATCCCAAACGATCTCAAATCCACTGCGTCCGTCGTCGCCGCAGCAGCCGTCGGGGCTCATACGGATCACGGCACGGAAAATCTCTCCAGCGCCATACACCTCTTCGATGTAAAAACCTTCGTACCGCACACCCTTGCCCACATAGTTGGCAGGATTTGTGTAGATGTCGCTGATTTGGGTCGCAAACATCCTTTCGCGGATATTCACAATCTCCCTGCCCTCCAAAGACACCGCACCGGAACCTGCGGCAGGCGCGGGCGGGCCGGCAACCTCCGGTTCGTTCCCGTTACTGCCACAGCCACCGGCAATCAGCAGCACGGCCAACAGCGCCAATAGCAACCCAAAACGTCTCATGCAAAAAACCCCTTTCCTTGCAACAGATGGATGCCCCAAAACAACAGGAACGCCACGATGTTTACCACCACCACACTGGGGCCCGGCAAAACATTAAACCAAATGGAAAGCACAATGCCAAGCGTAAAGCACAGCACCGATACAATGGCCGCACAAACGGTAACGGCTTTAAAGTGCTTGCACACCCGCATCGAAGTAAGCGCGGGAAAGATAATCAGGCTGGATATCAGCAGCGCGCCCATCATCCGCATGCCCAATACAATCGTGACAGCCGTAAGGAAGGCGAGGAGCATGTTGTAGAGTTTGGTTTTGGTGCCGGTGGCTTGGGCAAAGGTTTCATCGAAAGTAACGGCAAAAATCTTATTGTAAAACAGCACAAACAGCATCAGCACCACCGCACACAGGGCGATGCTTAGATACAGATCACTGTCGGTCATCACAACGATACTGCCGAACATAAAATTACACACATCGGCATTGGAGCGGGTGGTAAGGGATATCACCAACGAACCGATGGCCAGGGAGGATGTGGAAATCAGCGCGATGGCCGCATCGCCCTTGATCTTGCTGTTTCCGCTGATGCGCAGCAGCAAAAAAGCCGCCAGCACCACCAGCACCATGGATACGGGCAGCGGCGCAAGGTTAAGCGCCGCGGCAATGGCCAGCGTACCAAAACCTACGTGAGACAGGCCATCGCCAATCATCGAATACCGTTTGAGTACCAAGCTGATGCCCAGCAGGGCCGCACATAACGAAACCAGCAATCCCACGATCATCGCCCGTACCATAAACTGCTGTGAAAATAAATACGAAAGCTCGGCGATACTCACGGTCGCTCACCTCCTAAAAAGGCCTTGCCAAAAGGACTGCGTTTGTATTCTTCCGCAGTGCCAAAAAAGGCCTGCTTGCTTTGTAAGTGCAAAATAAAATCAGCATACTGCACTGCGCTGGCCACATCGTGAGAAACCATCACAATGGTAACCCCCAACTCTTTGTTGATGCCGTGGATCAAGCGATACAATTCCTGGGTAACCAGCGGATCCAGGCCGGATACGGGTTCGTCAAGCAACAGCGCCTTGCGGGTGGCGCAAAGAGCCCGGGCCAGCAGCACCCGTTGCTGCTGGCCCCCGGACAGTTCACGATAACACCGTTTTTTTAGGGAAATAAGGTCAAGTCGCTCCATGTTTTCCATGGCGGTACGTTTGTCTTCTTTGGTGTAAAACGGGCGCAAACCCCTACGGGACAAGCGGCCCGACAACACCACCTCGTACACGCTGGCGGGAAAGTCTTTTTGGGCGGCGGTTTGTTGGGGCAGGTAACCGATCTCGTTGGCGTTCAGCCCGTCGCCGTATTCAATTTCGCCTTGGGCGGGCGCTTTTAGCCGAAGCAGGCCTTTGATCAGGGTGCTTTTGCCGGAGCCGTTCTCCCCCACCACACAGTGATACTCGCTTGCGTTCACCGCGAAGTTCAGCCCACTCACCGCGTCGCGGCCCTCGTAGGCAAACGACGCGTTTTTGCAAACGATTTGTGCCATTACCAGAGCGCCTCCTTTAATGCGTCCACATTGCGCGTCATCAAATCTACATAGGTAAGGCCGGCATCAAAATCCGCCCGGGTAACGTTGTGTACGGAATGCAGCAGCAGCTTTTGGGCGCCGGTGCCTTCAGAAATCAGATCGGCCACCCTCTCGTTGGACAGTTCGATATGAAACACCACGGGGATCTCTTCATCATTTACTTTATCCATCAAAAACACCAGCGTACGCGGGGTGGGATCGGTGGAAGTGGAGCAGCCCGGGAATGCCGCGTAATAATCCAGGCCGTACTCGGCGGCAAAATAACGGAAGGGGAACCGGTCTCCAAACACGATGGTATTGCGCACCGCATTGTCCACTACCACCCGGAAGGCGGCGTCCAGGGCATCCAACTGCTCTACGTAAGCGGCCGTATTGCGGCCATAGGCATCGGCATTGGCCGGGTCAAGCTCGGCCAGCGCATTGCTCAGATATTCCATGATGCGCTTTGCGTTTTTGGGCGAAGTCCACACATGCTCGTCATAATCGTGATCATCATGGTCGTGATCCTCATCGTCGCAGTCGTCATCATGGTCTTCGTCGTGATCATGCCCGTGGTCATCATCGTGATCTTCGTCGTGATCATGGCCATGATCATCTACCTGCATGCCTTCCACAATCTCTTCCTCTATCAATTCCACCGCGTCCATCAGCGTCAGGATCAGCATGTTTTCCGTATCTACGGACGAAAGCACACGCTCCACCCACGCCTCGTTTTCCCCTCCAATGGATATAAACACATCGGCATCCTGGATGGTGAGGATATCCCTGGGCGTTGGATCAAAAAAGTGGCTTTCCCCACCCGGCGGCAATAACATGGTGATATTGGCGTTTCCGCCGGTGATCTGCCTCACAAAATCATAAGCGGGGAACGCCGTTGCCACAATGTTTAGGCCCGAGGCTCCATCCCCGCCCGCCAGGGAGAAACAAGGAATCCAAACCAAACAAGCCGTTAAAAGCAACGACAGCACAAAAGACAACCCATGTTTCCTTTTCATACATGAATCCTCCATCTTTATTTTGTTTTTCATTCAGACTAACAAAAAAGGATTCTCAATTGTTCATACGTACCTTAAAAGCCACCGGCGTGCCGGTTTCCATAACAAGCGCAGCCTCGCCTTGCTCCCTGGCCAGGCGGGATGCGCCAACGAACAACAATCCGCAGGAAGCAAGCATAAAAAGCAAACGCTTAAGCAACGATTGCGTATCCTGAATATGCACACATATAGCGCATCGTTTCACAAACGCACAATTGTGCCCTTCGTGCAGGATCGCCAGAACCGATACGCTAAATAAGGTAGCCACAAAGCAGACGCACAGCGCCATCATAAGGCATTTAAACACCACACTGCGCTTGCGCAAGGGCCTGCTCCCCTTTCAAAACAACGAACCAAGGTATTCGCATTACTTCTGGCACATATATTATCATGCTTGTCTCTTAAACGTCAACTCCTAAGCAATCTCCTGGAAAATAACCACCCGCAAAAAGATAAAAAGACTAAATACAGTGCAAGAACACATTGCGTTTGTCCGCTTCAAATCTTATAATAAATTTTATATGGAGGGGTTTTTTAACAATGACCGATGATCTGTTCCTTTCTCACATAAATCATGAGATCCGCCCGCCGATGAATGCCATCATCGACATGTCGGTGTTGCTTTCGCGCACCTCGCTAGATTCCATGCAGCAGGAATATGTAAAAAGCATCACCAGCGCTTCGGACTCATTGCGAAAAATCGCCGGCGATATGTTAGGCATTCATACGCCCACCACCGAGGGGGCTCCTCTACGGGAGCAGGCATATGATTTTTGTGCGCTCATCGGCAATTTAATGGATGTGGTCACCAGCCTGGCACGGGGCAAGGGCCTTGCTTGCGTCGTGTCCCTTGCGCCGGATATCCCCGCCCAGTTGATCGGCGACGCCCTGCGGCTCAAGCGGACATTGCTTGGCCTTTTGGACAACGCCGTGCAGCATGCCGGATCGGGGCATATCAAGCTAGAAATCACCGTAAAACGTGAGTCCGAGCAGAATGTGCTATTACAATTTAGGATAGAGGACTGCGATATCGGCCTGCGCTCTTCCTTCCGCATCCGGCAGCGTTGCGCGTCGGACATCACCATCGCTCCCTTGCCCAATCCCGAGGGATATCGCGTACTGCTGTTGGCCAGCGGCGTGCGCGGAAGCGCTTGCCGCGATATGTTTGCATCCCTGGGCGTAGCGGTTGCCCATTGCACGGCAGCGGAGCGGGCGGGCATGCTGTTGCGTGGAAATTTCACCCATGTATTTTACGACTACGAAACGTTCCACACCGTGCTGGAGCAACGCGCCTCCATCGATGCCCGGCGTGTGGCGATTTTACGCGTCACCGACGGAAGGGCGCCAAACTCCAGCCTGTTTGACACTTTTGTGTTTGATCCGCCCCTGGTCTCCGACATTGCACAGCAATTACGGGATAGTTAACATGCCCCTATTATTCTTCGCATGGCAGGCAGACGAGTACCACATCGTCGCCGATCCTTTGGATGAATGACCAGGGGATCACGATGCCGGTGCGCTCCCCTTTGATCGCATTGCCAATATGAAATGGCCCGGGCACCACGATGGCATCCACCCGCCCGTCTTGGGCACAGAACTCCAGATCGATCACCCTGCCGAGCATCCGCCCGTCCGGCACGTTCACCACATTTTTGGTTCGCAGCTCCGATAAGCTCATGTTGTTCCTCCTCCCGCTGCCATACTATGCGGGAAGAGTGAGTGGACTGACATGGGGCTTGTTTTTTTATGTTGACGGATGGTGGGGTTGCGCATCTTTCGTAGGGGCGGATTCCATATCCGCCCGAAACATAGTTCAGACGGGCGAAAATGGATTTCGCCCCTACAATGGTCGGTCACATAAAAACACCCGCCAACCAATCGGTCAGCGGGCATTTTTGTGTGCTTTTCTTACTTCACATACAATGGCCTCTCCGCATAATGGGTGTGCAGCAACTCATGGGCCTTGTGCCCGTTGGGTTCGCCTAGGAATTCTTTATAAAGCCGCTGAATCGACGGATTCTCGTGGGATTTGCGCCGCGCCTTGCCCTCGTCTTCGGCATAAAGCGCGGAGGCTCGAAGCACGCTGGGGTTCACATCCATCAGCATGCTGGCGTCCACATGAGGCTGGCCGCCGCCGGTTACGCAACCGCCGGGGCAACCCATCACCTCGATAAAGTGATAGTTCTTTTCGCCAGCGCGCACGGTTTCCATCAGCTTGGCCGCGTTGCCGGTGCCGTGCGCCACAGCCACGTTCACGTCCATGTCGCCCAGCTTGATGGTGGCTTCTTTTACGCCTTCCAGGCCACGCACTCCATAGAACTCCACTTTATCCAGAGGCTTGCCCGTCACCACCTCGGCCACGGTACGCAACGCCGCTTCCATCACGCCGCCAGTAGCGCCGAATATTACCGCAGCGCCGGTGGACTCGCCGTACATCTCGTCGAAGTCCTCATCGGGCAGGTTTACAAAGTCGATACCCGCCTGCTTGATCATACGCGCAAGCTCACGGGTGGTGATCACAGCGTCCACATCCTGGTTGCCATTCACCGATAGCTCGGGGCGCTGGGCCTCAAACTTTTTGGCAGTACAAGGCATCACCGAAATCACACGCATCTTGGCCGGATCGATTTTCTGCTGCTGTGCGTAATAGCTCTTGAGCACCGCACCCATCATTTCGTGAGGCGATTTGCAGGTAGAAAGATTGGGCAGCAGATCCGGATAGTAGTGCTCGCAATACTTCACCCAACCGGGGGAGCACGAGGTAACCATGGGCAGCGTGCCACCATTCTTTAGGCGATTGATCAGCTCGGCGCCCTCTTCCATGATGGTGAGGTCGGCTGCATAGTCGGTATCAAATACCTTGGCAAAACCCAAGCGGCGCAACGCCGCAACCATCTTGCCGGTAACACGGGTGCCAATGGGCAACCCAAATTCCTCGCCCAGGGCGGCACGTACCGCTGGAGCGGTTTGTACGATCACGGTTTTGTCTTTATCGGCGATCATAGCCCACACCGCGTCGATCTCGCTCTTTTCGGCCAGGGCGCCTACCGGGCAGGCCACCACGCACTGGCCACAGTTTACGCAGGCCACATCGGCCAGCTTCTGATCCCAGGCCGGGGCTATGGTGGTATCAAACCCACGCCCCACCGCGCCGATGACGCCGATCTGTTGGGTATCGGCACAGGCGGCCACACAGCGGCGGCACAGGATGCACTTGTTGGGATCGCGCACGATGGAAGGCGATAAGCTGTCGATGGGATCGTTAATTTTCCGGCCCTCAAACAGCTCCTCTTGATCCACGCCCAACTCGTCGCACAACCGTTGCAGCTCACAGCGTTGGTTGCGCACGCAGGACAGGCAACGCTTATCGTGATTGGAAAGCAGCAGTTGCAAATTAAGTTTGCGGGCTTGGCGCACCGCAGGGGTGTTGGTGCGCACATTCATACCTTCGGTGGCAGGCAACACGCAGGCAGCTTGCAGCGCCCGCCCGCCCACGTCCACGCAGCACACGCGGCAGGAGCCGATCTCGTTTTTGCCCTTTAAGTAACACAGGGTGGGGATGTGGATGTGCGCTTTGCGCGCCGCTTCCAATACCGTGGCGCCGGTTTCTACCTGCACCTGCACGCCATCAATGGTAAGGGTAATCTGGGTCATCGGTATGGCCTCCCTATTTCTTGTCGATGGCGCCGAACTTGCACTTGTCCACGCAGAGCCCGCACTTGACGCACTTGTCCTGGTCGATGATGTGCAGTTGCTTCACCTCGCCGCTGATGGCATCTACCGGGCATACCTTTTTGCAAAGGGTGCAGCCGCGGCACTTGTCGTTGATCACATAACTCATCAGTGCCGTGCAATGGCCGGACGGACACTTTTTATCGTAGATATGGGCCTCGTACTCGTGGCGGAAATGCTGCAAAGTAGACATCACCGGGTTGGGCGCGGTTTGGCCCAATCCACAAAGGGAGGTGCTGTTGATGTTAGCGGCCAGCTTCTCCAGCTTTTCGATGTCGCCGTCCTGCCCCTTGCCCTCGGTGATACGTTCCAATATCTCCAGCATCCGGCGGGTGCCTACGCGGCAGGGCGTGCACTTTCCGCAAGACTCCTCCACCGTAAAATCCAGGAAGAAACGAGCGATGTCCACCATGCAGTTGTCTTCGTCCATCACGATCATACCGCCGGAACCCATCATGGAGCCGATGGCCACCAGGGAATCGTAATCGATGGGCGTATCCAGGAGTTTGGCAGGAATACAGCCGCCGGAGGGGCCGCCGGTTTGTACTGCCTTAAATTCCTTTCCATCCGGGATGCCGCCGCCGATTTCGTAGATCACCTTGCGCAGCACGGTGCCCATGGGGATCTCCACCAGCCCGGTGTTCATGATCTTGCCGCCCAGGGCAAATACCTTGGTGCCCTTGGATTTTTCGGAGCCGATATTTGCGAACCAGCCGGCGCCCATGAGCAAAATTTGGCAGATGTTAGCGTAGGTCTCCACGTTGTTGAGCAGCGTGGGTTTGCCAAACAGGCCTTTCACCGCCGGGAAGGGCGGACGGGGCCTGGGCTCGCCGCGCTTGCCTTCGATGGAAGCGATAAGGGCAGTCTCTTCACCGCACACAAAGGCCCCCGCGCCTAACCGGATAAACAGGCGGAAGCTAAAATCGGTGCCCAGAATATTGTCCCCAAGCAAGCCGTATTCA
>WQXF01000105.1 GCA_009784985.1 Clostridia bacterium
CTGCCACGCTGTGTTCGCTTACCACCAAAATTGACTTGTTGATATCGTTTACGCTGCCCGCCACGCTATTAAAAGCGTTTGAAACCAACGTAACCGAACCCGACGCCTTTGCGATGCTGTTTTGAATGTTATCTACAAGGGTGCTGGACTGTTCTACCCTTGTGCTTGTTTGCTCGGCCGCCGCCGCCACGGTGCTGATGGTGGAGTTGATTTCTTCTATCGAAGAAGCCACGGCGCTGATATGGGTGCTGGCCGTTGACAGGGAGCTGGACGACTGGGTCATACCCGCCGAGAATTCTTCTGTAGTAGAGCTTACGAAGGATGTTTGTTCGTTCAGCCCCTTACTGTTGGATGCCATCAGCGAGGAGATGGCCAGCATGTTTTGTGCGGAGCCCCGCATTTTGATAATCGCTTCTTTTAGGTTGGTGATACTGGTGTCTATATAGGTGTTTAGCAGGTTGCACGCGGCAAAAAGCTGCCCTATTTCCGCGCCGCTGTCCGCTGGCAACCGTACGGTAAAATCGCCGTCCGCAGCCCGTATCATTAGGGCAGCCCCTTTCATAATCGGGCCGCTGATGGTAACGGAGAAGTAAATGCCAAATGCGATGGTGATCAGCAGCCCTACGGCAGAAATCAACACAAGCCAAAAGAGCAGTTCTTGGGTGGTGCCCCTGGCGTCGCTGGCAAGCTCTTCGCCCCTTCCTAGTTTGAAGGCCGTTAGCTCCGCCAAATACTCCAAGCATGCGTCGGAAACCGGCGAAAGCCTTTCTTCTAAATAGGCCTGTGCTTCATCGGTCCGTTCCGTCCGCAGCAAACTGCCAAAACCATCCCAAAGAATGGTATATTCGTCGAGCCTTTCCAACAAAGCGCCGTATGGAGCCCGCGCTTCCTCCACCAGAATGGTGGACTCATATTGTGTGATGAGCTCTTTGATTTCACCCAGGGAGTTGGAGGCTTGCTGGATTGTTTGGTTCCGGCTTGTGGGGTTTCTGTCAAGAAGGGCGGTGCGGCCCTCGATTTTTATGTTGCCTATCTGTATGGTGGTGCGGGACAAATGATCCAGAGGAATGATGATCATAGTATGCAGTTCCCTGATTTTGCTTGCTGAATCGGTCATGTCAGTGTACGCGACCAGCACAACAAAAAGCATCATCAGCGCCACAAACGTAAATGCCGCCAGAAGTTTTGCCCGGATTTTGATGTTTTTGATGAATTGTCTCATTTGCTATTTCCCTCCTGTTCGTTTGTAATTTTTTTGTCCTTAAACCGATTCATAATTGCGTTTGTATCAATGATCCTGTATAGTTTTCCTTCGGCTTCGGTTATACCTGAGATGCAGCTCTCCGCCTCGGCTCCCATCACTGCGGGGGGCGGCAGTATGTTCTTTTCGTCTACCGTAATCAGATCGCCGGGTTTGTCGATCAGCAAGCCCATTTGATCGTCGTTTTCGGCAAAAGGTTTTAACACAACGGCGCTAACCAGCTTCGTGGCGCGAACCAAACTGCTTTGGGCTCGCCCGAGCAATACGGCAAGGCTTAACACAGTCACGATTTTGCCCTTGATATTGGCGATGCCAACCACCGCACCGGGCGCCGCCGGAATGGGCGTTGTTGCCATGTTCCGCGCGACTTTTTGCACAAGCGTTACATCCACCATGTAAAGCTCATCGTTTACATAAAAGCTTAGCCCTCTCATGGGTTCAAGCTACACCGCCTTTCCGCGCTTTTTTACAGTTTGTTTTCTTTTTTTGTCTTTTTCCACTTCGTTCATGATGGCAGCGGCATTTAAGAAAATAAGGATTTTTTCGTTCAAAACGCTTGTGCCGGATATAAAATCGCCGCACACTCGGTCGTGATCCAGTACAAAGGCTTGTTGGACTTTGTCCAGCACTTTGCCTGCCAGCATCCCAATGGGAGACGCGCTTTTTTTGAGTGTGAGGATGTAGAGCTTTTCGGCGGTGTAGTCTTGTTTTTGTACGGGCGCATAATCCTCTGGCCTAACCACGCGGATGGTTTCATCCGCGATGTTTACAAAATGGCTGTTGCCTATGGTTTGAATGCTTTGGGGGCAGATCACCTCAAGCCTTGCGATTTCGCCTGCCTCAAGGGCAAAGTATTCGGCGCCGGAGCATTGAAATAGAATCACTTGTTTTTCGCCTTCTGTGTTTGTTCGAGTTTCGTTGGTGGGGGCGCTCATTTTAATTGCTTCAACTGTCTCTATGCCCATCAGGCGCAGTATCCCTTCGGCATCCAAAATCGTAACGGCGTTGCCATTGCCTAAAACCGTTACGTTCGAATAACAAAGGCAAGGCTGCAAATAAAGGGGCAGCGGTTTCACCAGGGTTTCCACGGTTTCGATGGCATTGTCTATCAGTAGGGCAAAATCCTTGTTTTCCGCCTTGAGCACCAAGCATTTGATCACATCCTGCCCCCTGGCCCGCTCTAGCAGCACCTCTATGGGCGGTGGCTCAAGCCCCCGGGCTTTGGCTTCTATTTCTTCCATTGTAACAACGGGATAAAACTGCCCGTTTAGGGTTAAAACCAGCGAGTTATTGACTGTTTCCAGCCGCCTGGACGGGGTGGCGCGCCAGATCCGCACGATCCGCTCCACATTGCTTTCCGGCACGGCATAGGCGATGGAATCGATGGTAATGATCAGTGTGCGGATCACCGACAGCGTAAGGGGCATTTTGAGCCGCACCGTTGTTCCTTTGTCCAGGGCAGAGTCTATTTCGATAGAACCGCCCAGCTTTTCGATGTTGCTTTTTACGATGTCCATGCCCACGCCCCGCCCGGAAATGCTGGTGACCCGCTTAGCCGTGGAAATCCCCGGCTCAAACACCAACGCAAATACATCGCTTGGCGGCATGGCCAAAAGGGCCTCTTCTGTCACAAGCCCCCGCTCCAGGCTGATGCGCTTGAGCGCCTCCATGTCAATGCCCGCACCATCGTCCCTTACTTCAATGATGGCCGAACCGTCGTGCAAATGGGCGTTGAGTGTGATTTTCCCGTTTTTATGTTTTCCGAGCGCCCCGCGGCGTTTGGGGGATTCCAGGCCGTGGTCGGCGGCGTTTTTCACAAGCTGCGTAATCGGATCGGTCAGCGAATCCAGCAGGTACTTGTCTAGCATCACATCTTCGCCAAAAATCTCGATTTCGATATCCTTGCGCAAGGATTTTGCGGTATCCCGTATGATGCGGGGGAATTTTTCAAAAATGACGCTGATGGGCTGCATCCTTGTGCGCATAACCTTTTCTTGAATTTCGCTTGTGAGCCGGTTCATGTCGTGCAAAATCGGCGTAAGGCCGACAATGGACTTTTTATGGTCTGCCACAACGGAAAGAAGTTGGTTTCGTGTCAAAATCATCTCGTTGGCCAAATCCAAAAGGCCGTTGATGGCCGAAACATCCAGCCGGATAGAAAAATCATTTTTCCGTGTAGTGGCTTTTTGATAGATGGGCTCGGTTTTTGCTTTGGACAAGTCGTTTGAGTAGGTTTCTTTGGCCAATAGCTGTACATGCTTTTGATCTATCCCAATGGCCATCGCAAAAAGGCCGGGCTCCAAGGGACAGGCCACATAAAGCTCCAGCACAGGCGTTTTGTGCCCGGCAAGGGCGCTGATGATGTCGGCTGCTTCATAGAGGGGCTTGTCGGTATTTCCATTGACGACGGCCCCTACGATTGTGCCGATGGACGTGATGTTTTCGATCATCTCTTTGGCATTTTCGGCAACATGGACATAATAGGCCTTGCGCCCGCGCCGCGCTGCGTTTTGCAAAGACTTTTTGATTTCACCGCTGATCAAAAGGGACGAGGGTATTGGGCTGCCGGGTAACTCGGCGGGCTGCGTTTGATTTGTGTACTCTTGCAGTGTATCTAAAAGGGGTTTGGTGTCAATTTCTTCGTCGGCGCCCATGTGATCCACCAAGTCTTTTAAGCAATCCACACTTTGTAAGGCGATGTCGGCAATCTTTTCGTTTACGATCAGGTTTCCGTCTTTGATCCGGGAAAAAACACTTTCTAACGCGTGGGCAACGGCAACAATCTTATCGAGGGCAAAAAAACCTGCCGTTCCTTTTAGGCTGTGGGCATTGCGAAAAATGCTGTCGATTCGTTTATGGTCAAGGGCAAGCGTGGCCACGTCTAAAAAGGCGGCCTCAATTTCGCCTATGTGCCCCCGGGCCTCGGCCTCAAAGTCATCGAGAAAAAGACCGGTATCCACGTTCATCATTGGCGTCCTCTCTCGTGTTCCCATCATTACACAGATACATTATACCCTTAACCCATGCCCTTGCCAATATGTAAATTTTTTGTCAAAAAAACCAACCTCCTCGGCATGCAGGGAGGCTGGCCTATTTTTAGAGGATCCCGCTCTTATGTAGGGTTTAACCGCCGCAAGCGCAGCCAAAGGCGCCGTTGTTGAGCGCCGCGTTGCCCAGGGGCATAGCGCTCTCGTTACACAGCGACATGGGTGGGAAGAGCGGCAACGAGAAAAATTCATCACATACATTTTCTGCAAATTCTTCGCAAGGCGGGATGGGGCAGAAGCCGTAAGAGGGAATCAAAATCTCGACGTTGGCCAGTATCTTCAGCACGATGGTTACACAAATCGTAAGCTTAAAGCGATTGTTGCCCAGGTATGTGCCGGACACGCAAATCGCGCTTACCATCGACTCCAGCGTAAAGGGAACGATGGACTCGTCGGGTACGGAGAGCAGCACATCCCTGTTGAGCGTGATACTGGCTTTGCCTATGTATTCGCAGCAGCGGGCGTCGGTGAATAGGATATCGAGCGGGATTTCTATGGCGCTGCGCACCCTGGCAAAACACGGACGGTCGCACAGCCGGTCGATGGTTACGTTGCGCAGCGTACCTGTGGTACTGGTAGAGCGGCAGCTTTCAAAGGTGATGGGCAGCAGCGGGGGGGCCATGTTCTCCTGGGTTGAGCAGGCGGTTTGCTCACAACGCTCACGGCATTCCGGGGGTACGATGCCATAACTTTCGAGCGTTACCACAACATCGTCCAGTTGCTGTTGCTGCAAGCAGGAATCGTATACCCGCTTCACCTGCACACAAACCTTCTCTTGCAAGCCGTGGAGCACGTCGCCGCCCACAATCCCGGGGCAGCAGCTGGGATTCGCATTCTTGTAGGAGTAAAAAGACATGTGAACGCCTCCTTGTTGATTTCCCATGCGGGATCCTCGTGCTTACATCCTATGTGCGCTTCTTTTTTGCGTGCGTGCTTCCGCACCCTACATTTTGTATTGACATAAGATATCCGGAGGACGTTCTCCTCTAACTCAAAACAAGATGAAAAGGAAGAGGCATATGTCAAAAATACTGGCCGCTCAAGCAGCGGCGATGTTTGAAGAAATTATTGGATGGCCCTATCGCAGCCCCGGCACCAACGACTCCCGGGGCATCGATTGCAGCGGAGCATGGGTGCGGGTGTATCAACGATATGGAAAAACCATTGCTCATGGAAGCAATAGCCAGTACCGTTTACACTGCGGACAAAAGGGGGCCCTTTCCGCGTCCACCCCGCTGTGCGTGGGCATGGCGGTGTTTAAGCGGCGGTTTGACGGGCAAGAACCCGCCCAATTCCGTGGCGACGGCCTGGGCAACCTATACCATGTGGGCTGCTTAACCCGTGTTAGCCCTATACGCGTTGTGCATGCTACTACACCCAACGCCAAGGTAGATACCAGCATCGGCGCGTGGACCCACTGGGGGCTGCTAACCGAGGTGGAGTATTCGTCAACACTGCCGCCGCCGATCCTGATCCCACCGGGACCGGTGGATCCGGGGCCAGGCCAGGCGGGTCAAGCCATTGTAAACACACAACAAACCGGGCTGCGGTTGCGCAAAGAGCCGAGCCTTTCCGGCGCGCCGATTTGTGAAATGCCCAAGGGCTCCATTCTTACCGTGATAGACCGTGTGACGGGGTGGACGAAGGTACGGTATGTTGCGCCCAGCGGGATGCTGCACATCGGGTGGTGCAGCACGGATTATCTTCGCTTTTTATGAGATTAGAAACGCTTGCCTGTAGGGCGCGGCACCTCGACGCGCCGACGTAGTGCGTTTATGATGCGCTATTTTGAGCGAATCACGGCGCGCCGAGGGCGGCGCGCCCTACTTGTGTTTCGCGTTAAAACCAAACTACTCTGACACAACCACCGGCAGATTGTACGATCTGCCCCAAATAAAGTAGGTTAGCGAAAGTTGCCGCGCCGGGCTTGCGCCGCGCTGGGCCAGCACCACAAGCTGTATTTCTCCGGGGCTTACAGCCGGGACATATCCGGCGCTTTCGCTTTCGGATTGCAGCACGGCGCCAGGTTCGGGCAGCACATCTAAACGAACCCAATCCGCCGGGACCAGCCCGTTGTTGCGTAAATGCACGGTATAAATGTGAAAATCGTAGGCATCGGGATCATCGGTGGGCCCCTCTTGAAACTGCTTGCCCAGCACCGCACGCTCCTGGACCGCCCGGTACAATCCCTGGAATTGGGTCGCCATCTCGGCGGCGGGCGCCACACGCACCTGGGCCTGGGTTACCCTCAGTTCCGCCGCGTACAACGAATACGCGATCAGCAATCCCGCAAAAATCGTAATCACTAACAATGCCCACGCTAAAACACGCATTGGCCACACCTCCGTTATTCAGGCTCCAAAATCGTTCGCATCTCGTCGATCATTTCGGCTTCCTTCAGCCGGAACTTGATCTCCACACGGCGGGAGGCCTCTTTGTCTTCCGTGCCATCGGTATAGAGAATGGGGTTGCTCCAGGATCGCCCGTTGGCGGTCATCATCGCGCGGAGCATCTCCTGCTCCTGGGCATTCAGGCCGCCAAAGCCGTCTTGCAAGCAATACCGGGCTACGGCCAGCGCACGATCCTGCGATAGGCTTAGATTGGGCAAAAAATCGCCGTCGGTGTCGGCATGCCCCTCTATGATGATCTCGCCCACAAAGTCACGGTATTCGGGCTGCATCAGCGTGCGCACATATACGGGAATCAAATCGTCGAGCAGTGCCATGCCGTTGGGCGTTAGGGTGGAGCGGTTTACGTTAAACAGCACCGCGCCCTTCATGGTGATGGCGCCGGTTTGCCGGTCTACGATCACGTCCAGATTGGCTTTGCGCAGCTCCTCGCTTAAGCTTTCGATGATGCGCGTGCGCACGCCCACCAGCGCTTCCAACCGTTGCTGCTGGGAGCCCAATTGCTGCCTCTGGGCCAATATGCTCAATTGGGCCGCGTCTATTTGGGCTTGGGCGCCTTGCAACGCCAGATCCTTTACGCTCAGTTCCTCTTCCTTCTCATCCAGCGTCAACTGGATGGCGGCCAGCAGCAAGGTTTGGGCATCCAAGGTCTCCTCCTGCTCGTTTAAGGTGGCCTGCTGGGTGTCCAGGGTAATCTGCTGGGATTGGAGCAGCAGCTGCGCGGCGATGAGTTGGGCGGTTTGTTCGTCCAGCACCACTTGTTTGGCGTCCAGCTCCTCTTGCTGGGCGTCTATCTGCCGTTTTTTTTCGGTGAGGTCTTCACCTTGCAGGGAAAACTGATAGATGCTGAACACCATCACCAGCCCAAAAACCAGCATCAAGCCAGCCATCATGTCGGCATAGGAGGTCCAGAATGCGCCGCCGCTTCCCCGCGGCCGCCTGCTCCGGGCGTGCACCCTCACCTCAGCCTACCTCCCTTTTTTCCAGCGCTACCGTTACGCTCTGCATGCCCTTTTGCAGCTGCGAGAGCGCGTCCACAAACTGATCGACCTGGGTGCCGTACTTGCGGGCGCTTCCCGCCATCATGGCGGGCACCTCTTTCACTACGGTATGGATCCCCTGCATGGCCGCGTTTAGATCCTTGGCGATGGCGGTGATGTTTTCGTCAAACATACCCAGCGCCCTGGCCAGGCCGATCTGTATGTTCTCTACAAAGGAATCGTAACTGCTTTGCAGGAGAGATGCGCTGTCTTGCAGATCCGTGGCAATGCGGGCCAGGCCCTCGTTGGTATTGCGGGACTGCTCGTCGGTGGTGGAGAGCAGCTTGTCCGCCCATTGGATGTACTGCTGCACGCTGCCTTGCAGCTCGGCCTGATAGTCTTGTAGTTTGGTGAGGTACTTGGCCTGCTGCATGCTGGTGGTATGGATGGTTTCCAGCAATTCCGCGCTGCGCGCGCCTGCAATGGCCGCCGAGCTGCCCGCCTGCTCCACCCGCTCGAAAAACCCGTCCATCTGCCCGAACATGTTTTGTACATGGCGCTGCATCTGCGCCACATCTTGGGTGACCGAACTGATGACCGCGGCGGCGGCCTGCAAGTCGGACTGGGTGTGCTGATGGCTGGCGTTTAACTGCGCCAGCGTATCGCCCAGTTTGGAGAGCTGGCCGTCCAGCACCAGGTTCATGCGCTCCACAAACCGGGCCGCCACCTTGTCCATGCCCTCCACCTGCTCCCGGGTGGCTGCCACGATAAAGTTGTCCATGGATCGTTGTACCGGCAGCAGCGCCCGCATGATGGCCTGTTCGATTTGGGTGGCGGTGCGCAGGCTCACTTCCTCCACAAAGGTGCGCATATATTCGTTTTGCTCCCGTTGCAGGGCCACCATCTTGTTGCCGGTATCGGCGGGCATGGGCATGGCGTATTGCCGAAAGTTCTTTAAAAAGTGATCCAAAGCGCGATGGGCCCGCCCCAGCACGTAACGGTTAGAATAAGTAAATATCAGCGAGGCGATGATCCCGCAGACCGAAGTAAGAAAGGCCACGAACATGCCGCCGATCATGCTTTGGATGGTTTCGGTGATCAGGCTGATATCGTTGAGGTTTACGCCGGAAAGGGCCAGCACCAGGCCCAAAAAAGTGCCCAGTATGCCCACCGACACCAGTACGCCCGGCGTTAGGTCGGCCAGCTGGGAGTTGGCGGCGTTGTAGATGGCGGTATCTTCGTTGATGTAGTCTTCTACCTCGCAAGGTTCGCCGTGGGCGTCCATGAGCTCCGCGTTTTGTAAAAAGCGGGCCCATTCGGTGCGCAGACCTTTGCCTAAGAAGTCCACCTCGTTCCAGGTGGGGCGCGAACGCTGCAGCTTGGCGTCGCCCACCAGATCCCGGGCAGCCCGGCGCAGGGCGCGCATGTTGCGCCGCACCGGCACAAAACAACGGAGCATTGCCCCAACCAACACCAGCGCTATCGCGGCATAAATCGCCGCCTCCAATACGCCGCGCATGGCTCCGTCCAGTATCCATTGAAGCATCGGCGTTCCTCCTACATTTAGATGATTGTTCGATAATGATCAGATGATCGGCGTTTTTGCGCCAACCCTATTGTACCCCATTCCTCTTTATATGTAAACGCATAAGCCAAAAGACGGCAACTCTTGCATACAATTATTAAATAATATGTTACAAATCGGTAGAGAGGTGCAGATGTTGTGGCTCGGTCCCCCTCCTATAACTATATGCTGTATATAAGAAAAAAACGAGATGATTCCTAGTGTAATGGACTCAAAAAGAGCCAAAAAAGGCTTGTGTTTTGGGCAATAATCGTTTACAATTATGATCGTTTCGTATACATATTGAAAACTATCACCTTTATCATATAGCATCCTTTCGCGTCAAGATGATCCAATTAACAGAACGGGAGAATGAGCAAATGGCTAAGAGAAAAACCATCAATCCGCAAATGATCGACAGCGTAGCGCAAAATATGTTCCACGCGCTGCCGCTGTTGCGCAAGCGCTTGCTGCACATGGACGTGGTGCAGGCCGAACACGGCATCCCCCTTTCCCATGTACAGGTGCTGTCCATGCTCAACGATGGAAAGTCCATGTCGGTGTCGGACATCTCCCACCGCCTGGGCATCGCCAAACCCAACATCACGCCCCTGGTGGATCGCCTGTTGGAGCGTGGGCTGGTACAACGCCAGCGGGATTCCAGCGACCGCCGGGTGGTAAACGTGCTCATCACCGAAGAGGGCATCAACACCCTGGCCGCCATTCAAGACACCATTGCCAACCAGGTGCGTATCCAGGCCGAGCACCTGTCCAGCGCCGAGTTTAAAGAGTTGGCCGAAGCGCTGGAGAGCATCACGCGGATTTTGTCTGCGCTGTAATACAACGGTTGGGTGAAGCAAAAGGTTCCCTAAAAGGGGTATATAAGATCATTTTTTTAACCCCGGCGTGCATTGCGCCGGGGTTTGCGGTATAATAAGTAAG
>WQXF01000106.1 GCA_009784985.1 Clostridia bacterium
CAGTGGTGGAAAAAAATGTGCGCAAAATGATGATATAGAAGCTGGAGCAGGCCAGGGGCAGAATCAGCGCCCAATAGGTATCTTTTAGGCCTAATAGCTGCGTGTTGACCACATAGGTGGACAAAAGGCCGCCATTAAACAGCATGGGAATAAAAATAAACCAGATGTAGAACCTGCGCATGAAAAAGTTTTTGCGGGAGAGCACGTACCCTAGGGTGGTCGTAAGCATCAGGCCCAGCATCGTACCCACCACCGTGATGCCAATGGAGTTAAATACCGCCCGCAAGATGGTGCCGCGCATCCGCCACAGGTAGGTATACGCATCCAATCCCCACTGCGCAGGCAAAAAGCTATAGCCCTTGGTGTTGATGGAAGCCTCCGTGGAAAACGAAATGATGACGACAAAGATCACTGGAATCAAGCACAAAAAAGCCAGCAGGATAAAGATCAGCGAAAACGCGCCGTTGGTAACCGGGGAAATCCGGTTAAACCGCCGCATCCCATCGCTGATGGCATCGTCTTTGTTTCGCTTGTCGCGCATGCCTGACAAAGTATTGTTCACAGCCATGCCCCTTCCGTTTAAAACATAGAACTGTCGGGATCAAAACGTTTGATCGTGCTGTTGGCAAGCAACAGCATGATGCATCCCAGCGCCGATTGCAAGAAACCGGAGGCCGAGACATACCCGTACACCGGCCTGTTGGTGTTAAACAACGAGTTAAACACATACACGTCGATGGTGGTAAAAACAGAGGTGAGGGAATTGGAATTTCGTGTTGTTCGATAGAACAAGCCAAAGTCCGAGTAGAAAATGCGGCCCACCGCCATGATAAACATGATGCTCATGATCGTACGCAAATGGGGGAGGGTGATATACTTCACCTGTTGCCATATGGATGAACCGTCGATCACGGCAGCCTCGTAGAGTGTGGTGTCAATGCCACTGATCACCGCCATGTACACCACCATGCCGTAGCCTATGGATTTCCAAAGTTGCAAAAACACAAGGAAATAGGGCCAATACCCAAGGGCCTCCCCCTGATACCAGCGAACGGGATCGGAACCAAGGGAGATTAGCAAATTGTTGACCAGCCCCTCTTTTGTGGCCAGGAACGCGTACACAAAGTACCCCACCACAACCCAGCTTAGAAAATAGGGAAGGAATACAGCGGTTTGGCAACCTTTGGCCAAACGTTTGGAAAATAACTGCGAGAGCATGATGGCCAGCGTAACCGGGATGACCACGCCCAGCACAATAAAAATCAGGTTGTAACCCACCGTGTTGCGGAACATCTGGATGGTCCTATCCATGTTGCCGCTAAAAAGAAATTGAAAATTATCCAAACCCACCCAGGGGCTGTTATTCAATAGGCTCCACAAAAAGCCCTTGCCGGGGGCAACCCTGTAGTTTTTAAAGGCGATGATGATGCCAAACATAGGCAGATAACAAAACAAAAGATACCAAAGCGTCGTGGGGAGCGCCAGTATCAAAAGCTGCAACTGGTCGATCCACGCGCCTTTTTGTTTTTTCCGTTTCTTTTTGTTGTCAACCAGTTGGTTTGTGACCAAGCTGTTTCGCCCCTTACCAACCGAAATATTCTTTCAAGACATGCATATCCTGTCAAAAAAATATACCAGTTTTAGAGCAGTATGTCAAGAGCAAATTCCGTTCTGGGTACAAGTGGTGAAAATTTCATTATGAAACTCCTGCCGGAAGCGAAATATTCTTTCATTGCGGCGCGTAGGGTGTACCCGGTTGGTGAGCAGCACGGCAAAAAGCCCCGTGGCTGGGTCCACAACCAGGGAAGTGCCGGTAAAACCCATATGCCCGAAGGAAGCATGCGGGAATAGACCGCCCATAAAGTGCCCGCCCAAACAGAAGCCTAGGCCCCGGCGTTCAGAATATCCCGGTGTGTGATTGGATATGGCCAGGCTCAGCGTGGCCCCAGACAGATAGCCACCGCCCCCCGAGGCAAGCATGGACGCAAATAGAGCCATGTCCCCAATGTCCGAAAACACACCGGCATTGCCCGATATACCACCCAAGAAGCGAGCGTTTTCATCGTGCACCACGCCTTGCAGGGCCTCGCCCGTCTGTTCATTTACCTCGGTGGGGGCGATATTGCCGACTGTTGGTTTGTAGCCGGTGCAGTGCATGCCTAATGGCTCAAATACACGGGATTTGGCCAGCTGGTCCAGGGGCTGGCCGTAAACAACCTCCAGAATCTTTCCTAATAAGATGTACCCCATGCAGCTGTAGCGTGGCGTGCCGTCCGGGGGCGCTTCCAATGGATGGCGCAAGATACAGGCCGCCGCCTCCGCCGGGTCGTCTGTTTCGTCAAAGAGCCAGAAGGCCGGTGTAAAACCGCCGGTGTGGGTCATCAACTGCTCTACGGTGATGGCCGCTTTATCTGGTGGCGTTTCAAAAAAGGCCGTCAGCGGATCCTCCAGCGTAAGGGCGCCCTCCTCCAGGGCTTTGAGGGCGATCATGGTGGGGGACAGTATTTTGGTGAGGGAGGCCATGTCAAAGCGCGTATATACATCGGCATCACCGGCGGCGCAGGCAAAAAACGTCTGATTACCCACCCCTATGGCGGCGGTGGCCGAGGGAAAACAACCCTCCGCCACGCCCCGGGCCAGCAGGTCTTTTAGAAACGAATAATCGGTTTGTTTGTCCACTTTATGCGCCTCCAGCAAAATAGATTCGCCTCTCTTCTTGACTTCCCCTTTTTCGCTGATTATCAATGCGTATCGGCAGGCGTTATTTGACAAACTGCTCCACTTGCCGTAGACTGGCTCCGTGGGGAGTTTCCCCATGGGGCGTTGCCAATTACGGTAGGCGGTTAGCCACACCACCCGAAAGGGGGTGAGGCACATCTTTAGCACATACGAAACGCTGACACTGATGATCGCTTTTGCGATTCTGATAGTCTCGATTCTAAAGGCAAAAAGAAAATAACCGCCCCATCCCTAGCAAGATAAGCGGTTATTTCCTCTTAACTTCTGGGCTAACCGTCTATCGGCAACGCCCCACTTCTATCCACATTATAACCCACGCATCGGGCGGATGCAAGCAAATAGAGAAACAAAAACCGTTGAAATCACGCGCAATTTCAACGGTCTTTGCGATCTGGGTGAGAGGATTCGAACCTCCGGCCTCTTGAACCCCATTCAAGCACGCTACCAAGCTGCGCCACACCCAGTTGATCGACGATGCTGATTATAACGCACTCTGCGTGGCTTTGCAAGAGAAAAATGCTGTGGACTTGGGGAATTTTATGTCGCGCCCCCTAAATCAGCCAGGTTTTCCTCATATCCGTCTACAAAGGCGCGCTTGCCCTTGTGTATGATTGTGTGGCCTTCCATCTCTAGCAACAGCTTGTGGCCTTCAATGCCGTCGGGGTATTTTTCGTTTAGCTCCCCTTTGGCCCTTAGGGTGCGCCAATAGGGGATTTTGTCGCTGTCCCGCTCCACGCTGGCACGGGCACAAAGATTGGTGAAGATCCCGGCGGTCAGCGGGCAGGTGAAGTCCGCGCCCGCCTGCTCCGCAAGCGACGACCGGATGCGATCCACCGTGGTAACCTTGCCTTCGGGTATATTTGCCATCATCTGGTTGTACTGCATGGGCGGGGCGATCAGCATTTTGGCGCCGCCATACCGCCGTACAGCCTCGGGTTGGGCGGATATATCCGCCACCTTTGGCAGGTCGCCCGTGTGTTGCAGCTTTTCGTTATGGGTTTTTCTGGCCATCTTACACACCGCCTTTTTGTTTGCCTTTATTGTACCATAAGTCCTTTATATGACAATAGCCAAGAAAGGGAGATTTCTAGTGAAATTTTTATCACTCTTTTGGTTTGAGGGGCTTGAATTTGCCCCGCGATTAGTGTAAGATAACAATAGGGGAATTTGGCCTAGGAAGAAGCGGGTGCATCCATGAACGATATGTCTCATAACAAAAAAGAGCAGCGTAAAAAGCTCCTTCAGGCACTTTCGTTCTTTTCCCAAATTGCGATTACGATGGCCTCCTGTGTGCTGATTGGTGTGATCTTAGGCAGTCTTCTAGATAGGCTTTTCGGCACGGCGCCCACCCTTTTGCTGATATTTTCGTTTCTGGGCGTAGGCGCGGCGATCAAATCCCTGTTTGATATGGGGAAAAGCGAGTAAGAGAGGGATGGGATTGTCGGATATTGCCAAGCGGATGCTGCTGGTGGTAGGCGCGTTGTGGCTGTTGCTGGTAGCGGCAAGCGCGATATACTACCGTTCGATGGATTTTTTGCCCTTTGCCCTGGGAGCCCTGCTGGGCGTGGCGCTGAATGTCGTAAAGATTCTGATGCTGGACCGGGCCGTGAAAAACGCCGTTCGCATGGATGAGGTGCGTGCCGGGGGATACATCCGTTTGCAGCATTTTTTGCGGCTTATGCTTACTGGTTTGGTGTTTGTGTTGGCCGCGTTGGTTCCTTTTATTAGCCTGTGGGGTGCGGCAGCCGGTGTTTTAACATTACAAGTGGCCTTGTTCTTTGCAAAACGTTTCCCCAACGATCCCAAGAGCGTCACATGAGCGGGAGGTAACAGATTTGGATTTTAATATCAAAAACCTATGGGTTCTCGATATTGCCGGGGTGGAGGTATGGATTACCGAAACCATGATGAACACATGGATCATCATGCTGTTGCTTACCATGCTGGCCGTGATTGTGCGTGTAAAATTGCGCACGTTTAAGCAGGTGCCAACGGGCTTTCAAAACGCCATCGAAGCGATCATTGAGTCCTTTGATAATTTTGTGCACAACACCGTGGGCGATAAGTTTATGTACCTGGGCAACTGGTTCTTTATGGTGTTTACATTTGTGCTGATATCAAGCCTTGGCGGGTTGTTTGGCTTGCGGCCGCCTACGGCCGACTGGACCACTGCTTTTGCCCTGGCGCTGGTTACATTTGGTATGATTCAAGTGATGGGTATCATCCACCGCAAGGGAAAGTATTTAAAGAGCTTTTTTGAGCCCTACGTCATCTTTTTTCCTTTGAATTTTATTGGGGAGTTGGCGCGCCCCATTTCGCTTAGTTTCCGTTTGTTTGGAAACGCACTGGCGGGTGTGATCTTTATGTCGCTGATCTATGGGCTGATCCCCATCTATTTGCGGTTTGCCCTGCCAGCCGCGCTGCACTTCTATTTTGATCTGTTTTCCGGGGTGCTGCAAACCTACATCTTCTGTGTGCTGAGCCTAACCTTTATTTCCTCGGCTTCCTCTGCCGGAGCGCCGTAACGCGCCCAGGCATGAAATAGAAATCTATTGATGGAGGTATAATCATGGATCCATTGGCTATCATCATCGCATTCTCTCAGCTAGCGGCCGCTATCGCCTTGCTTAACGGCGTAAACACCGCCATCGGGCAAGGAAACGTCGCCTCCACGGCCATCCAAGCCATCGCGCGGCAGCCCGAAGTATCGGGTTCCATTCAAAGCACCATGTTCATTGGATTGGCGATGGCCGAAACGTCGGGTATTTACGGCTTGTTGATCTCTATCCTCATGTTGTTCGCCAATCCGCTGATCCCCTTGTATTTGCAATACGCGGTTCGGTAATGGGCGGATATTGCGGACACTAATCAACGAGGAGGGCTTTTTTTGAACGTTGGGACGGCATTCTTGCTGGCGGCCATACCGGACGGGCGCGTATTTGGCCTGGATCAGCAAGCGCTTATTAGCATCGGGATTCAGTTGTTTAACGCGGCTCTCCTTTCTGCCGTGTTGTCGTATGTATTGTACAAGCCCGTGCGCAAGTTTTTGCGCAACCGCACCGAGCGGATCAACGCCCAGCTGGGGCGTGCCGAGGGTGAAATGGCCAAGGCCGACGAGCTCAAACTCCAGTATGAGCAGCAGCTGGACAATGTGGAGCAGGAGCGGCTTGAGATTTTGGAAGCGGCCCATCGTGCCGCCGCCGAGAAGGGCAAGCAAATGCTGGCCGACGCGCAAAGCGACGCCGCCGACACCCGAGCGCGCGCCTTGACCGACATACAGGCCGAGCGTGAGCGTGCCCAAGAAGAAATTCGGCGGCAAATCATTGAGGTGGCCTCCATGATGGCTGAAAAATACGTAACCCAGGCCATGGACGCGGCTACCCAGGATAGGCTGTTTGCCGAAACATTGGCGGAACTGGAGGGCGCGGCATGGCAGGAGTAACCGCCAATTATGCAGACGTGCTTTTTGAGCTGGCCAATGACCATGACGCGCTGGACCAGTGGCTTGCCCAAGCCGTTGCCATACGGGATGTGCTGCAAACCAAAAAGGGACGCAGTACGATAGAGCATCCCCGGATGTCCGGCGCGGAAAAGCGCGGGTTTCTGCGCGAGGTTTTGCCCGCGGATACCCCCGAGGATATGATCGGCTTTTTGCACATGCTGGTGTCTGAGCGCCAGGAAAAGCAGATTGTGCCCGCCCTTGCCGAGTTTGTAACCAGGGGCCGCCGCGAAGACGAAAAGATAGTGGCCCACGTGGTTTCTGCCGTGGCATTAAAAGAAGAGCAGACCGCCGCCCTGGAGGAAATGCTCTATCAAAAGCTGGGCAGGCAGGTGGAGCTTTCAGCCGAAGTGGATCCGTCTTTGATCGGCGGGTTCTGCATCTATGTAGCCGGCCTGGTGATAGACCGTACCGTAAAGAAGCAACTCAACGACTTACGTGATACCATCAAAAGGGGAGGCGCAGTATGACCATCAGACCCGACAAAATCAGCTCTGAGATCAAAAAACAAATCAAGGCGTATTCCTCCAAGCTGAGCGTTACCGAAACCGGTACCGTGATTCAAGTCGGGGATGGCATTATGCGCGTTCATGGGCTCAACAACGCAATGAGCGGCGAGTTGTTGGAGCTGTCCAACGGCTTGCAGGCCATCGCCCTGAATCTGGATCAAGATACCATTGGCGCCGTGCTTATGGGGCCGGATTCCCAGGTGAAAGAAGGGGATCTGGTGCAATCCACGGGCCGTGTGGCCGAGGTGCCGGTGGGCGACGCGCTGTTGGGCCGGGTGGTGAACGCCCTGGGCCAGCCCCTGGACAAAAAAGGCGCCATCGCCTATACGTCCACACGCAAAATCGAACGCATCGCACCGGGCGTTATCACCCGCCAAGAGGTGAGCGTGCCGCTGCAAACCGGCATCAAGGCCGTCGACGCCCTGGTGCCCATTGGCCGCGGCCAGCGTGAGTTGATCATCGGCGACCGGCAAACCGGCAAAACCGCCATTTGCATCGATACCATCATCAACCAAAAGGGCAAAGACGTTCTTTGCATTTATGTGGCCATCGGACAAAAGGCGTCTACGGTGGCGCGGATCATCCGCACCCTTACCGAGATGGGGGCCATGGAATACACCACCATCGTTTCTGCTACCGCCAGCGATTCCGCGCCTTTGCAGTACATTGCACCCTATGCCGGTTGCGCCATGGGCGAGGAATGGATGGAGGCGGGCAAGGACGTGCTGATCGTATACGACGATCTTTCCAAGCATGCCGTTGCCTATCGGGCGCTGAGTTTGCTGTTGCGCAGGCCGCCGGGCCGGGAGGCCTATCCGGGCGATGTATTTTATCTGCACTCGCGGCTGCTGGAGCGGGCGGCCTGTATGAGCCCGGAGTACGGCGGGGGCTCCCTTACCGCCCTGCCCATCATTGAGACGCTAGAAGGCGACATATCGGCTTACATTTCTACCAATGTAATTTCTATTACAGACGGGCAGATCTATTTGGAAGCCGAACTGTTTAACGACGGCATCCGGCCCGCCATCAACCCGGGCTTCTCCGTATCCCGCGTGGGCGGCGCGGCGCAAATTAAGGCCATGAAAAAGATCGCCGGCCCCTTGCGCATCGAGCTGGCCCAATACAGGGAGCTGGCCGCTTTTACCCAGTTTGGTTCGGACTTAAGCAAGGATACCCTGGAGCGCCTGCGCCAGGGCGAGCGGATTGTGGAGATCCTTAAGCAGCCCCAGTATCAGCCTATGCCCGTGGAAAAGCAGGTATTGTTGCTGTACGCCTGTACCAGCGGAGGCATTGCCGACGTCAACGCAAAACGCATACGGGATTTCGAAAGGGATTTCCTTGCCTTTGCGGATAAATACCACAGTGATATCATCCGCGAGATTCGGGATAAACAAGAGATATCCGATGAGTTGGAACAAAGGATACAGGCTGTGATCCGTGAGTTTAAAAAGAAGCATGTTTATGATTGAGGGTGATACGCCATGCCGTCATTAAAAGCGATCAAACGCAGGATAAACAGCGTGGATACCACCAAAAAGATCATGAAAGCCATGGACATGGTGGCCGCCGCCAAGCTGCAAAAGGTAAAAGCGCGATTGGATGCCGCCAGGTTATTTGCCCAAGAGGCAAAGAACATGCTGGCCGCATTTGATGATGCCGGTGAGCTGGCCGAGAACGTGTTTTTTGCGCCGCGTGCCGTAAAACACACCGTTTATTTGATCATCACCAGCGACCGGGGCCTGTGCGGCAGCCACAACGCAAACCTGATCGAAAAGCTACGCGCCCACATCAGGGAAAACAAGATTGAGCACGAGCGGATCATTGCCGTTGGCTCCAAGGGGTATGATTACTTTACGGCAAGGGGCAAGTACATCCTGCGTGCCTTTCCCGATGTATCGGAAACCGTGCTCTACGTTGACGCCATACGCGTGGCGGATTATGTGGCGGGGCTGTATACCTCCGGCGAGGCAGACGAAGTATACATGGCGTATACGAAGTTCGAATCAGCGCTGAGCCACTCGCCCCAAGTCAGCAAGGTTTTTCCCATGAGCGTTGACGTTGACCCGGAGGCGGCGGCCAAATCAACGAATATGGCCTACGATCCGGATATGCATTCTTTTTTGGATCACGCCATGCCGGTGTTTTTAAACGCTTTTGTGTACGCGGCGCTGATCGAATCGTCGGCCTGTGAGCAGGCGGCCCGGATGATGAGCATGGAAGCGGCCGTAAACAATGCGTCTGAGATCATCGGCAAACTCACCCGTTCCTACAACCGCAGGCGGCAGAGCGTGATTACCCAAGAGATCAGTGAGATCGTAAGCAGCGCAAGCATTATGAAATAGCTTGCGCTGGGTTCGGAATCCCCCCGCCGCTGCCGCGGCCCTCCCCCCTTTGGCAAGGGGGGCAAGGGGATGTATGCAAAGTTTTCGTTCCTAGCCCCTACCTCCCTTGTTAAA
Source organism: Clostridia bacterium (assembly GCA_009784985.1). Lineage (GTDB taxonomy): Bacteria > Bacillota > Clostridia > Christensenellales > Aristaeellaceae > WQXF01. Next base: position 9,204 of record WQXF01000106.1, read on the forward strand.
GGGAGGGGGACCGCCGTAGCGGTGGAGGGATTCCTCCCCGAGATTATGCAGTTAAGAAGAGGAGAGAGCGCATTTGGCTGGCAAAAATACGGGCAAGGTATTGCAGATTATCGGCGCGGTATTGGATATCCGGTTTGAAAACGACCTGCCCGCGCTGTACAACGCAATCGAAATACGGCATGGCGACCAAGTCGTAGTGCTGGAAGTGATGCAGCACGTGGGGGACAATGCCGTGCGTTGCATCGCCATGCATCCCACCGAAGGTTTGGTGCGGGGCATGGAGGCGGTGGACACCGGTGCGCCCATCTCCGTGCCCGTGGGTGTGGAAACCCTGGGCCGTATCCTAAACGTGTTAGGCGAGGCCATCGACAACAAACCCCAGCCCAAAGCCCGGGAGCGTTGGCCCATCCACCGGGATGTTCCGGGCGTTTCCGATCAGGCGGCCACCACCGAGTTGCTGGAAACCGGCATCAAGGCCATCGACCTGCTCTGCCCCTATTCAAAGGGCGGAAAAATCGGGCTGTTTGGTGGCGCGGGCGTGGGCAAAACCGTGCTGATCATGGAGCTGATCCGCAACATCGCCCAGGAGCACGGCGGGTATTCGGTGTTCTCGGGCGTGGGGGAGCGTACCCGGGAAGGCAACGACCTGTATCAGGATATGACCCGCTCCGGCGTTATCAGCAAAACGGCCCTGGTGTTTGGGCAAATGAACGAACCACCCGGCGCCAGGATGCGCGTGGGCCTGGCAGGCCTTACCATTGCCGAGTATTTCCGCGATGTAGAGCGGCAGGATGTGTTGCTCTTTATCGATAACATGTTCCGTTTTGTGCAGGCCGGATCCGAGGTGTCCGCCTTGTTGGGCCGGGTGCCTAGCGCCGTGGGTTACCAGCCCACCCTGGCCACCGAAATCGGCAGCTTTCAGGAGCGCATCACCTCGACGGACCGTGGTTCCATTACCTCGGTGCAGGCCATCTATGTGCCCGCC